>JAZUEE010000262.1:0-20955 GCA_045639985.1 Bacteroidales bacterium | reverse complement strand
AAATCTTTGTTTAACTTAAAAAAATAAAGCGCAAAGATAAATAATTGATGAATAAGGTGCGTGATAAAGATTTACTCTTCAAAGTCCGGATTGTATTTTCTCCAATATTTGAAGAAAAGGATTATAATGATGCTAATGGTTATCATAGTCTTGTTTTTTAAGAAGAGATGCGAGCGTCTCGCACCTCTTCGTGAATATTATTGTATGGAAAAAAATGAAAAGGGTTTTCTAATGTCTTACCCAGATGAGGTTGTCGGTGTTGTATCCTCTCATTCTGGCGCGCGTGAGTAGGAAGTCGATTTCCTGATCGGTCATTTCCGGCGTGCGGCAGAGTATCCAGAGGTATTTGTCTGATTTGCTGCCTACCAGTACGTAACGATAGTCGGGGGAGAGTTCCATTACATTGTACTGTGAGTAGAAGTTCATGAAGAAGGAGACCTCCAATTGTCCGGGGACTTTGTCGTCAGGGCGGCGTGCCTTGCCGACGGATTGCTTGAACTTGCCCTCCAAACTGCCCTTGTATCCGGAGTTGGTAACCTTTACTGTGCCGTCGTCCTGCAATTCGTAGTCTGCCGTGCAGCCCTCTAATCCGCGTTCAAAAGGATGGTCGAAACGCGCGATTTCGTACCAATGTCCCATGTAACGCTCAATGTCCAATGCCGGTACGGTTGTGGTGTTTAATGTGCTTGAGGTGGTGGAACAGGAACTGAGCCCTAAAAAAGAAAGACCTCCGATCAGATAAGAAAAAAATTTGTTCATAATGTTTGATTTTTTGGGTTGTTAAATTGTGTTGATTAATAAGGATTGTATATCCTGTTGTTGTTTGTTCGTAATGATTACGGCGGCAAAAATATACGCTTTTCGATATTGACAAAATCGAATTTCTGAATGCTACTATTGATAAATGGATTTTCCCATATTGCCAATGACAATACGGATAATAGGGGAGAAAGGCCTTTTTGTAAAAGTCTTAGAAATAAAGATGTTATTGAAATTAGATGATGGAAATATCTATAGTAAGAAATCTTTCATCTAAAATTTCAATACTTTTTTGCGAAGCTGGTAATAGGCCTCTTCGTTGAATTTGTATTGCTTGGGCGCGTGCTTCTCCGAGTTGGAATCTTCTACCGGATCTACTAATCCGAGTTGTAGGATGCGTTTTTGGAAATTGCGCCTGTCGAAGGGATGCCCGAATACATCCGTATATAGTCGTTGGATGTTGGGGATGGTAAAGGTTTTTCCCAGTAGTTGGAAGGCAACAGGGATGAGGTGGAATCCCAACCGTAGGTGCAGGATGGCCTTGCGGAAGATGTCGGCATGGTCGAACGCTAACGGGGGGAGTTCGTTGATGGGGAACCATTGTGCTTCAGCCGCATCATCGCCAGCATTGGCCATGTCTTTGGCTATAGGCGGCACTACGCAGTAAAAACCAGTGCTGATCACCCTTCCCCGTGGGTCGCGGTTCACCGCACTGAAGGAACCGATTTCCTCCATGTACAGGGGCTCCAAGGATGTCTCTTCCTTTAATTCCCGTTTGGCTGCCTCCTCTAAAGATTCGTTCTCCTCCAAGAAACCGCCGGGAAATGCCCAGCAGTCTTTGAATGGCTCGTTGGCTCGCTTGATGAGCAGAACGTTCAAATGCGTTCCGTCAAAACAGAATACCACGTTGTCAACGGTAACAGCCGGCCGCCAGTATTTATAGGAAAAGGTTTTGCCCTCTGACATATATATAATAGTATGTGATGTTGTTGGAAAAACGCGGCAAAAATATAAAAAATATCAATATGTGTATTTTGTACACAACATAAAAGAATTTTTATACTTTTGCACGCTTCCAAAAAATTTGAGGAGTTTATTATAAAGTGTTAATAATTAAAAGATTAGAATAAAAACGATAAAAATGATGAATATAAAACTACCAACATCTATTTCGAAAATCTGCTCTTTTTTCCAAAAAATACTCTTTTTGGGAGGCGCTTTTTGGGTGGGCTCATGCGCTGCGCAAACTCAGGATACGCTACATATCAATTTGGATAAAGCCATTGAAATAGCGCTCTCGGAAACACCGACGATGCGTATCGCAGACCGAAATGTGCAAATCAAACAATATTACAAAAAAGAACAAATCGCCGCGCTGTTCCCGGATTTGTCCATCGCCGCCAATTACAACAGAACGCTGTTGAAACAACAGATGTCTATGGATATTCCCGGACAGGGTACTATGAACATGAAGGTCGGTCGTGACAATACTTATTCCGCCGGTTTGAATTTGGCCCTGCCGATTATTTATCCTGCTCTTTGGTCAAATTTGAAATTGTCGCAAATGGATATCGATTTGGCCGTTGAATCAGCCCGTTCTTCAAAATTGGAATTGATTAACCAGGTGAAACAGGCATATTATACTTTATTGTTGGCACGTCAATCCTACGAAGTGTTGCAAAGAAGTTATTCCAATATTGAGGCCAATAACCAGTTGGTGACCAATATGTACAAACAGGGCTTGGTGTCCGAATTTGAAAAACTGCGTTCGGATGTTAGTCTTCAGAATCAACGTCCGGCCGTGACTTCTGCTGCGAAGAGTGTTCGTCTGGCCGATATGCGCCTCAAAGTCATCTTGGGCATGAATATCGACGAACTCGTTGTGTTTGACGGCAATCTTTCTCAGTATGAACAAGATGTCTTTACCGCTACCATGCCGACGGAACAGAGCTTGAATATGGAAGATAACTCCGCTATCCGCCAGTTGAACTTGGGAATTGATCAGTTGGAGCAGTCTAAAAGATTGTTGAAAAGCGCCTCCTGCCCGAATTTGGCATTGGCGGGAAGTTTCCAATATTCCGGCATGGGTGATGACCATTCCTCCTTCGCTAATTATCCGTATTCTTACGTGGCCCTTTCTCTGCAAGTGCCTATCATTTCTTGGGTGAGCACATCTTATAAGTTGAAGGAGGCCAATCTCAATATTGAAAATTTGAGAGACCAGAAATTGGATTTGGAACGCAACCTCCGCGTGGGCGCACAGAATTACCTGAACGATATGCAGCAGGCCATCGAGGACCTTGCTTCCGATAAGGAAACAATGCTCCAAGCCAAAAAAGCATACGATATCGCTTCCAAACAGTATGAGGTGGGTATGAACACTTGGTTGGACTTGAATACCGCGGAACTTTCTCTTATCAGTACGCAGTTGACCTATTGCCAGGACCTTTTTAGTTTCTTGTCAGCTAAGGCCTCTTTGGAAGCAACGTTGGGTAAAGAATAAATCGTGCAATAACAGATTACTTTTTGAAATAAAAAAAATTACCAATATGAAAAAGATTACAAGTATGATTATCCTTGCAGCCCTGGTGCTGATAGGATTTACGGGCTGTAAAGACAAAAAGAAAGACGCATCTGAAATGTTGGCTCAGGATTTCGCCATCCGTACGGAACAGGTCTCCGCGCAAGATGTTGAACAAATTTACGAATACACGGCTATCGTGGAAGCAAACGCGGTGAACAACATCGCCCCATTGACGGGCGGTCGTATCGATAAAATCTATGTCGAGGTCGGCGACCATGTAACAAAAGGCAAGGTCCTGGTGCAGATGAATGAAAACAGTCTCAAACAATCCAAATCCCAATTGGAAAACCTGAAAACGAATTTCAAACGTATTGATGAATTATACAAAGTCGGCGGTTGCTCCAAATCGGAATGGGATGCCCAAAAGACGCAATTGGACGTGGCGCAGACTTCCTACGAGAACCTTTTGGAAAACACCCAGCTGCTAAGCCCGATCTCCGGTGTGATTACGGCCAGAAATTATGATAGCGGTGACCTTTTCGGAGGCCAGCCGGTGGTCCAAGTCCAACAGATTACTCCGGTAAAAATGAATATCAATGTTTCAGAAGCCCTTTTCTCTAAGGTTAAAGTCGGCATGCCAGTGAAAGTCACGGTGGATGCTTTGGATGGCCAAGAATTGGAAGGCAAAGTCACATTGGTATATCCGACAATTGACGGTGTGACGCATACTTTCCCGGCTGAGGTGCAACTCGTAAACCGCGATGAGAAAGTCCGTCCGGGTATGTATGCCCGCGTAACTATCAATTACGGTAAAGCCCATAATGTGGTGGTTCCAGATGCGGCTATTTTCCGTCAGCAAGGTTCCGGTAACCGTTATGTTTACGTCTATAAAGATGGCAAAGTGTCCTTCAACCAGGTCCAAATTGGACGCCATTTGGATAACAAATATGAACTTCTTTCTGGAGTGAATGACGGCGATCATGTGGCTGTTACGGGCCTTTCCCGTTTGAAAGACGGTATGGAAGTGAAAGTGGAAAAATAATAAGAGAACGTATCCCAACCTCTAATACAATACATCTACTATGAGTTTATATTCAAAATCAGTTAGCCGGCCGATTATGACGGGTTTGATTTATATCGCCGTCGTGATTATAGGTCTCTTTTCCCTGACCAAACTGCCTGTGGATTTGTTCCCGCACATGGATGGCAACACCATTATGGTGTTGACGGTTTATGGCGGAGCAAGTGCCGAAGATATAGAGGATAACGTATCTAAACCGATTGAAAATGTGTTGAATACGTTAAGTGATTTGAAACACATCACCTCCAATTCCAAAGAGAATTACTCCATTGTGAATTTGGAATTTGAATACGGTGTGGATATTGAGGAGAAAACCAACGATGTCCGCGATAAGTTGGATATGGTGAAGTCGGCTTTGCCAGACGAGGCCAACGACCCGTATCTCTTCAAGTTCAGTGCGGATGATATGCCGATTATGATGTTGTCTGTGAAATCCAAACAGAGCACACAGGCATTATACAAAATTTTGGACGACAAGGTCTCTTCTCCGTTGAGCCGTATCAGCGGCGTGGGCGCGGTTTCTATTTCCGGTGCGCCGCAACGTGAAATCCAAGTCTATTGCGACCCGTATAAGTTGGAGGCCTATAACCTTACCATTGAAGGTATCGCCAGCGTGTTGGGCGCTGAAAACCGTAACGTCACCCTCGGTGTGATGGACGTCGGTAGCAAAACGTATAATATGCGTGTGGATGGCGAGTTCGTGGAAGCCGACGAAATGCAAAACGTGGTGGTCGGTAGTTACTCTAACCGCAACATCTATCTCCGCGATGTGGCTGTCGTAAAAGATACTTTGCAGGAACGTATGCAGGAGTCCTATACGGATAATTCTGCCGGTGCAACCATCTATATCCAAAAACAGACTGGTGCCAATACGGTGCAGATTTGTAAGAAAATCAATGAGCAGTTGCCTGGCATTATCAAGAACCTCCCTGCTGATGTGGAAGTGAGCGTCTTGGTGGACAACTCCGACAATATTATTAACACAATCAATAGTTTGGAGGAATCCATCCTCATTATCCTTTTGCTGGTGGTGATTGTGGTGCTGTTCTTCTTGGGTAGATGGCGCGCCACGTTGATTATCGCCGTCGTGATCCCGGTCTCTTTGATTGCCTCATTTATCTATTTGCTGCTAACAGGAAATACCATCAACATCATTTCCTTGTCTTCTTTGAGTATCGCTATCGGTATGGTGGTCGATGACTCTATCGTGGTGCTGGAAAACATCACTACGCATATTGAACGCGGTTCTCGTCCGAAACCGGCAGCTATTTTTGCAACGGGCGAGGTCTCTCTGTCTATTGTCGCTTCTACATTGGTGATTATCGCCGTGTTCCTGCCGTTGACGTTCCTGACGGGTATGGCCGGTGTGCTATTCAAACAGTTAGGTTGGATTGTCACCATTGTGATTGCAATTTCCCTGGCGGCCTCTATGACCCTGACGCCGGTGCTCAGTTCTCTGATGCTGAAGAAGAACCCGAAGAAGAGCAAATGGTTTGCCGCCATTTATGGCCCGATTGAAAGATTCCTTGACAAAATGGACAATGGTTACGCCCGCCTGTTGACATGGTGCGTGAACCATCGCAAAACGGTGGTAGGCATTGCCTTCGGCGTCTTCGCCGCCAGTTGCTGTCTGATACCGTTTATTCCGACGGAGTTCTTCCCCACACAGGATAATGCCCGTTTGAGTGCAACGGTGAAATTACCGATGGGTACGCGCGTGGAAACCAGCCGTGCCTTAGGTATGCAGCTCGTAGATGAAATCAACCAAAAGTATGGCGATGAGGTTAAGGCCGTTAACTTCTCTGTCGGTCAACCCGATGAGGATAATACGTTTAGCTTGATGCGCGATAACGGTACGCATTTGCTTTCCTTCAATATTCGTTTGGTTAAGAAAACGGAACGTGACAAATCTATTACAGAACTTTCAGACGGTATTCGTGAGATTTTTAGAAACCATACGGAAATAAATTCTTATACGGTAACCACCGGACAGGGTAGTATGGGTGGACAATCCACGGTAGATATAGAATTGTATTGTTACGATTTTGATGAAACCGACCAGTTTGCCGCCGACCTCGCCGAGCGTATGCGCAAGGTCGATGGCTGTACGGAAGTCGTTATCAGCCGTGACGAATATACGCCGGAACTTGAAATCGTGTTCGACCGTGAGAAGTTGGCTGAAAACGGATTCAATTCCACGACTGCTGCAAGTTATGTGCGCAACCGTTTCAACGGCTATACGGCATCCTATTTCCGCGAAGATGGCGACGAGTACAACATCCGTGTTCGTTATGCGCCGGAGTTTCGTGAGGATGTGCATGATATAGAGCAAATCCTTTTGTATAACGCGCAGGGCAAGGGCGTCCGTGTGGGCGATTTGGGTAAAATTGTCGAATCCTTCACGCCGCCGACTATCGTTCGTAAAGACCGTGAACGTATGGTGAAAGTCTCTTGCGTCGTAGGTAAAGGTGCTGTCTTGAGCGAAATGGTTGATGCTGCCGAAAAGGAAATCAGCCAGATGGATATGCCTTCTTCCATGGATTACAAAATCGGTGGAACATGGGAAGACCAGCAGGATGCCTTCGGCGATATGTTTATGTTGATGGCCCTGATTGTGATTTTGGTCTATGTGGTGATGGCCGCACAGTTTGAATCCTTCTCCTATCCGTTTGTCATCATGTTCTCTATCCCGTTTGCCTTTACGGGTGTGTTCATTGGTTTGGCTCTTACCCATACGGCTCTCGGTATTATGGCCCTGATTGGTGCGATGATGCTGATAGGTATTGTGGTGAAGAATGGTATCGTGTTGGTCGATTACACGTCCTTGTGCCGTGAACGCGGCATGGACATTAAGGAGTCCGTTATCGCCGGCGGCCGCTCCCGTCTCCGTCCTATTTTGATGACGACGCTGACCACCGTGTTGGGTATGATTCCGTTGGCATTGGATAAGGGCGAAGGTGCGGAAATGTGGAACTCTATGGGTATGGTCGTCGCTTGGGGTCTTACCATTTCTACGATGGTGACGCTGATTCTTATCCCGATTCTGTATAGTAAGTTTGCAGAATGGGGCGACAAAGGAAAAGCCCGCCGTGCCGCACGCAAAGCCAAAAATGAAGCGCTCGGTATCAATGTTAATTAATGCCATCAACCATTGTTATTAAAATTTAGAAAATGAAAGCAGTATTTATAGCATTCTATCAGGCCTTTTATGATGAGGTGATAGATATTTTAGATAAGAATGAAATTCGCGGGTTTACATCCTGGAACGAAGTGCAAGGGCGCGGAACCGATGATGGCGAACCCCATTACGGTTCTCATGCCTGGCCTACACAAAACTCTGCCTTGCTGACTTTTGTGCCGGATGACAAACTCAAACCCTTGTTACAGGATATTCACAAATTGGATCTCACCGCCGAGCAACAAGGTGTGCGGGCCTTTGCTTGGAATGCGGAGGAAATGACGGATAAGTCTTTCCGTTAAACGCCTATATCAATGGCATAATTTATGAGAATTTTCTGTTGTACTACTAAAATCTCGCCTCTCTGAGGCGAGATTTTAGTAACTCAGAAAACCATCCGAAAATGTCAGAAACATCCCCTTGACATATTTCATCGTTTTGACATTTAATAATTTACATCTTGACTTTTTTCCCTTCGTTGTATCTTTGCCGAACAATTTTTACTAATGGACAATGAACAATGACAATGTGGGTATAACCTGACTTCATTTCACAATAGTTTAGTGCTATTTTGTAGTCTGCAAAATTACATCAAAGAAGATGCTTTGTCACGCGTTTGTTAATAATTATATTCGAAGAATATCATTCAACAGACAACAATCTTTGTGCAACTACTATGTGGCTAACCTTGGGGATTCCGCAAGCGACCGGAGGGAGCGCGGCGGAATCTCTGCTGTTGACAATTAGCTATTAGCTATTGGCTTCTGCTCACTGGTCACCTCCTTATCACATTATCACATTATCTCATTATCTCATTATCGCATTATCACATTATCGCATTATAGCATTGCGTTTTCTCCTGACTCGAATTGATATTTCCAAACATTATATTTCTACAGAATAACAATTAAAAAAAAATGTATATTTGCCGCCTTGAAAAAATTAAAAACCAATAATATATGAAAAGAGTTTACAACTTTATCACGTTTGTCTTGACTGTTGCGTTAACTTGCGCTTTTACAATGACATACGCTCAATGCAACGACAATTCTTTCCTTTATGGAAGTAAGAAAAGCGGTTCTTGTAATCAAGGTATCGCCGTTGCTATTGGACAGCATGATACTCCGACATCTGCTTTAAGTCTCCCGCATTTCAAAGGAGGTAACAAGGCAATGTGTCGTTATATCAACAAAACAAAAGTCTATCCCGTCAACCTCAAAAGCCAACGCGCTGAAGGTACTACTATTGTACAAGCTAAAGTGCTTGCCGACAGTACTCTCACAGATGTTGAAGTAATTACAAGTTCCGGTTATAAGGAATTTGATGACGAAGCTCTCCGTGTGGTGAACTCATTCCCGAATATGTGCCCTGCTACACAAAGTTGCACCGCTCAGGATATGATTATCCAAATTCCTGTTCATTTCTCTATGGATGAGGAAGATGCTAAGGCAAAATTGGCTGAACAGAAAAAAGCCATCCGTGAAATCGGACCGATTACGCTCTATTTTGAAAATGACCGTCCGGATCCAAGAACGAAAAACGACTATACAAGCACAGAGTATAAAGGTCTCTATGATGAATATATGAACCAAAGAGATAATTATATTACGAATGCCGCTAAAGGTCTTTCCGGAAATGCCAAATCTCAAGCCGAAAATGAAGTTAAAACCTTCTTTGATGATTCTATCGCTACTGGTTACAAACGTTTGGAAAAACTGACGGAAACACTGATTGACATCCTTGAAAGTGGTAGCTCCGTCACATTTGACATTAGTGGTTTTGCCAGCCCGTTGAGCAACAGCGATTACAATATGCACCTTTCCTCTCGTCGTATTGAAAGTGTCCTCAACTATATGAAGCAAGCAAAAGGCGGAAAACTCGCACCGTACATCACTGGTGAAAAAACTGGTTTGACATTCTACAAAAATCCCGAAGGTCAAGTTAATCATCCGCAGGATTCACAAAATCAACGTGTGACTGTTTATGGCTTGCAGGCTGCTAAAGACAGGAGAATTGTCATCGACAATATTCACGTGAAATAATATTTTCATAGTATGATATATGAAAAAAGAGAAACTGTTAAAAGTTTCTCTTTTTTTGTTTTTGAAATGCAGGTGAAAATTTATTTCGTCAGCTCGTCATCGACACCGAAAAGCTTGGCGATGGCGAAGGCCTCCATCGGGACCTCGTCCGCATCGGTTTCCACGAGAGAATAGTCCATATAGTCACTGATATTGCCAACGGTGAGGGCTTGGTTTTCGTGCAGTTGCAGGCCTTTGACGCGAAGGCGGCGACAACTGGCGTCAATGCCGCTGTAGTGCGTAGTGACCAAGGCGGTGATGTCCAACTTTTGTGTCAGGCGTATGAAGTTGCCGACTAATCGTTTGCCTTCCTCCGGGTTCGTGGTGCGGGCAAGCTCGTCCACTAAGGCAAGTACTTTGCTTCCAGCACGGCCCTGCTTGATAATCTTGTCGATGGTGAGTATCTCAACCGCAAAGGAGGAGAGCCCACTGATTTCGGACTGCTTGTCGCCAATACTGCTGATAATTTCGTCCACTACGGATAGCGTGGCTTGCGTGGCGGGCACGTAAAAGCCGAACTGGAACAGGTACTGCGCCAAGGCGACGGTTTTGAGTAGTACGGATTTGCCTGCCATGTTGGCGCCCGTCACGAGGATGGTTTCACGATGAAAGCGAATGTCCACGGGTTGGAAGGTGCGGCCTTTCTCGGACAGGGCAGCGGCCACTTCGGGATTGTAAAGCCCGTTCAATTCCGTATAATCCGCGATGTTTGGGCGGCAAAGGTGCCACTCCATTGCCAAACGTGCCTTGGCTAACAGCAAGTCGAAGTGGGCGAGCGTGCCTAAATTCTGGGCTATGGCATCAGCAGACGACCGGAGTTGGGCGGTCAAATGTTCGCGCACGGTGTCTTCCACTTTCTGTGCCTGAAAACGGAACTCTTCGGCCTCTTGAACATTTTGCGCATTTTGAATGCGCTCGCGCCATTTCGCCAACTCGGGGTCGTAGGCGGCATAGATGTAGAAGTGCGGGATGTTTGTGTGCTCGGGATCGAGCAGTGCGACCACACTATCCATATTCTGCAATGGGAAAAGTCTGCATCGAATGGCTGTTAAATCTTGCGCGATCTGGCGTGTTAAAATAGCGGTTTTCTTGATTTCAAACAATTGGATGTCGTCCAAAATGACATCTCCCGAGCGCAAAGCTTCGAGGGTGGGACGAATGTCGTTGATTTGGTGCAGATGGTTGCGGATGTGCTGCAACTTTGTTCGGTTCGCATCCTGCCCAACCAAATCAATGGTTTTCTCCAGCAAATCAAATTCCTGCTGCAACTCGTTTAGTTCCGTACAAAACGGCAAATCAAGAAGTAAGTGGCGACCTAAGGAGGAGGTCAATTGTAGATGCTCGTAAACGAAATGGAGCGCTGGAATCTGGTCAAAGGTATGTTTGAAAAGCATATTCGATAAGTTTTGCGAAAAAGCGTGCAAAGTTACACAAAAATAATGTGCGTTTGTTTTGCGTATCATCCAATTCCGAACTTCGCAACGCATTATGTTGTTTTTGACCTGCTTTAGGAGGTTTTGGGAAGAGAAAATATTAGAATAAAAAATGCTTGCCATGAAAATTTGTCGTATTTTTGCGCGGTGACAGATTGAACTCATGATTTGTTGATACTATCATCACGAATACCTTTTATATTGACGGATATTGCTTATATGAAACAAATACGTACTTTTTTTCTCGTACTCTTTTGTATCTTTTCAGTATTTACTGTTTTTGCCCAGAAAACGGATAGTATATCCCAAAAACGTATTGGTTTTGTGGAGCAACAGGGTAGAAACAAGTACAATCCTGAGAGAGGTTTTTTTCAAAAAGTTCACACTGACCGTGGCGAGCCGCATTTTATGATTGAGGATTCCAAGACGGGATTTCGATTCGGAGTAGGAGGTACTATTCACTTTACAGGATTTTATGATTTCAGTGGAGCTGTCAACGACAACACCTTTTCTACTTGGTATATTCCAGTTACAACTCCTAAAAATGGGCAGTTTGGTCTCAGCATGGGATCGTCCAAAATCAACTTGAAAGCTGTGGGGAAAGTGGGTAAGCAGGATCTGCTCGCTTTTTTTGAACTTGGGGTGGGCGCCAATGATAATTTCTTTAAAATCAGAAATATATATATGTCGTATGCGGGCTTGACCATCGGTCATACGTATTCCATTTTTATGGACTTGGCGGCAGGTCCGATGACGGTGGATTTGGAAGGACCGAACACGCAGATTTCCTTGAAACATCCCTTGATAGCTTATACGTTGCCCATAGGAAAACATTGGACTATTGCGGCTTCTGTAGAACGTCCGGAACTCGGCACCGTGGAAGATGATGCTCTCGGATTGTCTCCAGAAACGCAAAAAGTACCGGATTTTGCAGCACATGTGAAATTCCAAACCGACAAAGGCCATATTCAATTGGCCGGTTTGTTCCGTACGTTGTATTTCTATCAACAAAACATTAATCAAACAGATCCTGGCGTTCAGCACAGATTCGGTTATGGTTTGGCCTTGAGCGGTACAGCGCACATTACGAAGAAGTTGTCTTTTTCTGCACAAGCGGTCGGTGGCGTAGGTATTTCCCAATATGTTCAGGACCTTTCTTTTTCACAGATGAATCTCCAACGGGTGAAAGATCCCCAAGGGCACATTACGATGGTGCCACCTCCTATTATCGGTGGATATGCCTCTTTAGAATATGATTGGTCTCCCCATTTTGTTTCTTCTATCATCTACGGACATACGCATTTGTTTTATTATCAGGGGTATGACTATTTGGAAGGCGATATTCAGGATTTTAATTATTCGGATTATGCCGCCGCTAATTTCTTTTGGAATGTGAATGATGATTTCACGATGGGTATCGAATATTTGTTTGGACATCGGTGCAACCTTTCCGACCAATGGCGACATTATCATGGATATGCGCACCGTGTGGATTTGATGGTGATGTACAATTTTTAATTTAAAGAGATGGATTTGTCAGTGGTTTGTGCTGTATATAATGAGGCAGCCGGTATTAGAATGTTTTACGAAAAACTGAGTGAAGTGCTCAATTCCTTATCGGAAACGGCGGAGATTGTTTTCGTCAATGATGGGAGCACGGATTCGTCGTTGGATTTGCTGAAGGATTTTGCCCGTCAGGACAGTCGTGTGCGTATTGTTAACTTTGCTCGCAATTTCGGGCATGAGGCCGCCATGACCGCGGGCATTGACTACAGTCGTGGCAATTACGTTATCTGCATGGATAGTGATTTGCAACACCCTCCCGTGCTTATCCCTGAAATGCTGCGTAAGGCCCAACAGGGATTTGACGTCATCAATATGGTGCGCAGCGACCGCCAAGATGCGAATTTCCTGCATAATTTGCGCTCTAAACTTTTCTACAAGTTCTCGAATGCGATTTCCAATGTCCACTTGGCGGAAAACGCATCCGACTTCTTCTTAATATCAAGAGCGGTGGCCGACGTTTTGAAACGGGATTTCAAAGAACGCACCCGTTTTCTCCGCGGCATTATCCAATTGGTCGGATTCTCGCATACCACGATGAGTTTTGTGGCACCTCCCCGCGCCGCCGGCGAGAGCAAATATTCTTTCGGCAAACTGCTCAAACTATCTTTCTCTGCTATTTCGTCGTTCTCCAAAGTGCCTCTCCAATTGGGCATCTTTGCCGGATTGATTTTCGGAATTGTCAGCATTGCTTTGATAGTCTATTCGCTGATTATGTGGTTTATGAACACGCCTGTGTCGGGTTATACAACCATTGTGGTCTTTGTGTCTGCCTTTGCCAGTATTCAACTGTTTATTACCGGCTTGATTGGCCAATATGTCGGCTACATTTTTGATGAAGTGAAAGGAAGACCGATTTACATAGTTCAAGAAATTATTGAAAATGCTGAATAAAGAAAACATAACTTGGAAAAGATGGCTGTTTTTCGGGCTGCTAACGCTTGCGGCAGTACTAACGCTAACCCCATTTTGTCGTGTCGGCTTCACGTCCGCCGATGATTTGGAATATTATTTCACTTTCCTCAAAGGTACCTTTTGGGCAGATGCCAAAAATTATGCCGGCTATTCTGGCCGTTTTTATTTTCTATTTACCAAGCCGCTCTATTCCCTGCCTTATGTTTTTGATAATTTTATCATTACTAAGATATTTCAGATTAGTGCATTACTATTCTCTTACGGTGCCTTTGCGGCTATGTTCAGACGAATATTCCGCAATGATATTTTGGCTATGGCCATTTTCTGCGTGTTGTTGTTTTTTACTCCGATCACGTCCAACTTGCACATACCTTTCATTGCCTATCCGTTCTTTTTCTGTTTTAGTTTTGGATTGACCTGCCTGGCAGTCCTCTCTTTTTTGAAATATACAGAGAGTCATCAATATCGACATGTTATTATTTCGGCTGCACTATTTTTGATTACGACATTGTTTTATGAGACGTATTTGGTGTTTGTCGCCCTGTTTTGCCTATTTGTTTTTATTCGGAATATCTGTCTGCACGGATTTGGAAGAATGTGGAAGACAAAGGATTTTTACAAAGAAATCAGCCCCTTTATAGTGGTTGCTGTTTTATATGTAAGCACGTATTTTATATTTCGGATGTTCGTGCCGAACAGTTATGATGGTAGTTCTTTTGCTTCGCATTTCAGTTTGCGCAACGCATGGCGCGTGATGACGGCCTGTACGCAGATTATGATTCCCGGACGTCCGCTAAAGCTTGTCAGTATAAAGGAGACGTTGGGGGAAAACTCCATGCTTTACGTAGGACATTACGACAATGTTTGGTTTATGATCACGCACGCGCCGTTGGTGGTGTATGTCAACACGGCGCTTCAAGTACTGATTTTAGGTTGGCTGTTGAAGAAATCCAAAAAAGATATTCCAGGGAAAGTGTTGCTCGTGACGATGGTGGCGGCTTTGTTTTTCGCCCTATCCTCTCATGTCCTGATTGCAATTTCTGAAAAATACAACGCGGTTTGGAGTAGTTGGATACAGGGCTATGTGACGAGCTATTACGCGTATTTCGGAGTTATGACGGCGTTTTTGGCAGTGGCGTGTTGGATACGGAAAGTTACCTGTAGATGGAAACCTTTGCATATCGCAGCGGGTGTTTTGATAGTGGTTGTTGTTACTCCTATGTTGATCCTTACCGGTTATTCCAATGAAAATCTGAGCCGTGAGTGGCAACGCATTCAAATGAGCCATAATGCCTTGGATGAGATGATGAAGAAACATGCCTTTGACCAGATTGAGGATACGGACATTTTGTACTATCCTGATATGTTTTCTTCCGGACATTGGGGAAGTTCTCTGTATGGGGATGATAGAAACGAATGGACCGATTATCTCAATCTTAAAATGAAACGGTCTCTGCGGGGATGCCGTTCGGCGGAGAAATTAAAAGCCATGCTCGCACAAGATAGCACCGCCCGCGTTTTCTATCTCTCTAAAAAGGAAAATAAAGTCCATAATGAGCTTTTGCTGGCACTTTCCCTGTTAGATAAAAACACGTTGGATATGCAGTCGGAAGTGCCGGAACGAAAGGCGGAATGTGGACAGGCAGACATATATTATTATTCTCCCTGCAAGAAGTTCACACTGGCGGTTCACTCGTTAGATTCGGCTTCCTCCCTATCCGTTATGGGCTATACTGATTCGGTAATGTTGTCTCCCGGATGGAATATGCTCAATATTGTCTATCTGTATTATGCTCAAAAGACCAAAAGTCCGATGTCCGTTATACATATTGAAGGGAAACGATTGGCAGCAGATGATTTCAGCGTTGTGAATATGACAAACGAAAAGGACACGACATATATAATCGTGCCCTCAAAACGTTAAAATTAGTTTGTCAACAGTTGTTTAATTTCTTTGAATAAGTGTTTCCACGATGGTTCGTGCGGTATGGCCGTCGCCGTACAAATCGTCTGAAAATAACGGCGGCAAGTCGAGGAGCATTTGCGCGGTGGAAACGATATTCAGATGGTTGTGTCCTAACAGATGGTTGTAACCGCGGGCGCACAATTCCATCCATTCGGTTTCTTCACGGAGCGTAAGGCAGTATTTGTGTGCGAAATAGGCCTCTTTCTGCACACCGCCGCTGTCTGTCATGACCAATGCGCAATGGTGTAAAAGATAAAGCATTTCCAAGTAGCCCACGGGTTCAATAAAGGTGATGGGCGATTGCTCAACGCGATAACCGATTTCCTGCATTTTCTGACGAGTGCGCGGATGTAGCGGCAGCACCACCGGGCAATAATTACAGGTCATTTCCAACGCCAAGAGCAATTCCTTCAGGATGTCCGAATTGTCGGTGTTTTCTGCACGATGCAAGGTGCAGAGAATAAAGTGGTCGGGCAATTCCATCTGCGGTTTCCGAGCCATAGGGGAAAAGTGGAGTGCCGCGTCTTTCATTACATCACCCGTAGGCACGATTTTGTCAATGTCGATGCCTTCGTTTTGCAAGTTTCGGATGGCGCGTCCGGTTGGAGCGAACAAAATGTCGCTGAGTTTGTCTGTCCGCACGCGGTTGAACTCTTCACGCATCTGGTTGTTGAACGAGCGCAGGCCCGCCTCCACATGGCAGAGTTTCACCTTGCAGGCGTGCGCGGCTTGTGCACCCGCCAACGTGGAATCCGTGTCGCCATACACCAACACCCAACTTGGGTGCACATTATGGATGATTCCCTCGATTTGCGATTGCATTTGCGCCACCATTTCTTCGTGTGCTAACGAATGGACACCCAAATTATAGTCAGGTGCCCGTAAGCCCATTTCCTCGAAAAAAAGTTGCGACATGTTGTCATCGAAATGCTGTCCGGTATGAACAAGCACTTCTTCGATGCCTTCTGTGCGGTCGATTTCCGCACTGACCATTGCGGCCTTCACAAACTGTGGGCGTGCCCCGATGATGCTGAGAATTTTCAGCTTATTCATATTCGTAATAAAGAATATCTACGGCATCTATGCTGTTGGTAGATGTACATGTGCGTTTGACAGGATATTTTCCGTCATATTCATATTCGTATGTGCTGACAGTGACATCTGTGCCCATCGAACCAGCATTCGTTGTACAGGTGACTTTTGTGAAATTGTTTTTGCTGAAATTCATATCTAACCCAACAGGCATGGTGTTCATCATTGTGTTTTGATCACTTAATTCAGACCAAGCGCAACAGGTTGGATTCAGTTTGTTGTCGTATTCATACTCGCAGACAAAAGTTAAAAAAACATTCTTATCGCCTGGGTCTATTAAATCACACGTCAACTTGGAAACATTGTCGCCTTGCCATTCGAAAGTATAAATTACATCCATCCATAATTTTGCACTACTCATTTTTTTATAGGCAGTAACAAACTTTTCAGACACTTCTTTTGGAAGGATTCTCTGCGCCAACTTGATATTTGCTTTTTCCGCATTTTCTATGGAAGATCCACTGGTGAAGATTTTAGATATTTTGTTATTCTCATGCTCCACGTTTCCTTCTGAAAAAGTAGTGCCGTCGGCCAATTTCCAGGTGATTCCTGTCAACCATCGATGATCGTAGGTGTACAAAGCGTACGTTCCATCGCTTTCATTCACGCAAACGACACGTTTCCCATCATATACGGGGGTGAGGGTCGTCTTTGTGTCAAAAAGGAGATCATAATTATAAATGGTTTCGTGATCTAACAGTTTTCCGTTCCAAACATAGTCGTAAAGAATTTTTTTGTCTTCACCCATATAGATTTTACTGATTTTTTGTTTCGGTGAAAAAACACCTTCTTTTTCACAAGCACTGAATAGGAGTGCCATAGCTACGAATGCAAATAATACTTTTTTCATAATTAATAGATTTTATAGTTCTTAATATTCTACTTTATTGGGATTTTCACGCCACTTTCGGAATGCTGTCAACGCCTCATTGCGCATAAACTGTTTACAAGGAATTGAGCGTTTATCCATGGGAAGATCGATTTGATCGTAGATGAAAGAGTCGTCAAAATCAATATCGGCGGCATCGGATTTGGTGTTGGCAAAACAGATATGGCTGATACCGGCCCAGTAGATGGCGCTGAGGCACATGGGGCAGGGTTCGCAGGAAGCGTATATCGTGCAGTCCTTGAGATTGAACGTGCCGAGTTTGGCACACGCCTCGCGAATGGCCAGGACCTCCGCGTGCGCGGTAGGGTCGTTGTTGGGCACCACGCGGTTGGCGGCAGCGGCTATCACTTCGCCGTCGCGCACAATGACCGCCCCAAACGGACCGCCACCCTCGTCTATGTTCTTTTCCGACAAGGCAATCGCCATCCGCATAAATTCGCGGTCAGTTTCTGAAATCGCTGATGGATTTTGTAGATCCTCCGTCATAGTATGTGAATAATCAATATCTAATTTTACGCTTGTTCAGGCAATGTCTCAGGTCCTTCTTCCACAGTCACTTCTTCCATCGCGCGGGCTTCATCTTCGGCCTTTACTTCTTCATAAAATTGGGCCATACAGGTCATCATATAGGGCTCTAACCATAAAACACCTATAAACAACGTGAATACGCTGAGCAAAAGAAGGCCGAGGAATCCCAAACACATAAGAAACAACTGCTTTTTATGTCCGCGCATTAAGTCCTCGCTGCGATGAATACACTCTAAAGGAGTCATTTCGGGATGGTCTTTGGATACGAACACGGACATGGAATAAGCAAACGCCTTGATAATTCCAGGAACTATCAGTAAGAGCATATATAACATGATTAATAATGTGTTGAGCAACTGAACACCGAGTGCGCGTCCATACGTTTTAAAACCATGGAACATGACTTCTACCGTATCTTCCTTATCTTCTCTCAAAAAGTGCAGAAAAGCCAACAGAAAGCCGTACCCCAAGGGTATCAGTACAAAAATGGACAATAGCATTTGAATGAAATAGGTAATAGGTACTATTTCACCTTTAATCATTGTTGATATAAAGTTTGGCAAACTGCAAGCGTATGTGATAATAAAATAGACAAGCGTTGCCAACACCGGCATGGTCCAAAAACCTTTTAATTCACCAAGAGCGAGGGTCCTGATTTCTTTATTGCTTTTCATAACAGTGTGATTTAATAAAACGAGTTGCGAAAATACAAAAATAATGTGATAATGCGGTAATGCGATAATGAGATAATGTGGTAATGCGGTAATGTGCTACGCAGTCAATGTTTTAATGAATGAATTGTTTTAAACTTTAAACCTTAAACTTTTGCCAACACGTACGGAACAACAATTTACATAGTGACTTCGCTTGAAACTTGAAACCTGAAACTTAAATCCCTTCTTACCTCACCATAACTTTCTTCGCACTCTTTTTATCAACACATACCAAATAGATGCCTGCGGTGTTGACAGTAAAGTCTTGGGTGTCGTCAGCGTGGGCGGTTTGGGCTACAACACGTCCATTGATGTCATACAGTGTGATGGCATGGCCCTCTGCCCCTTGGACAAAGATTTGTCTGTTGTTGGAATAAACGACATACTCCATTTCGTCATTGTCAACATCATTAACTGCAGTTGTAGGGTCTGAAGCAATATAGTACATAGTATTCACTAATGGTGTGCCATTCATGGTACCACTTGTTCCATTGAACATATTAGTGAGTGAACCGCTTGCTGTTTCGGTGGCAGGGATGAACCATTGTTTTCCTGGAGCCGCTTCGTTTACAATCAGGGAGGTGCAACCTTCAAACATCGCATAATAGCATCTGTATTCCAGCGTGGTGGCTGGCAAGGTTGGCACTGTGGTCAGGGATGTGCAATTTTTGAACATCGCATTATAGCATGAGCGAGCCAGAGTCGTAGCCGGCAGGGCTGGTGGCGTCGTCAAGGAGGTACAACCTTGAAACATGTGCGTATAACAACGGCTTTCCAGTGCGGTGGCCGGCAGGGCTGGTGCTTTAGTTAACGAGCTGCATTCATAGAACATACAATAGCAGCAATAGACGGCCAAAGTTGTGGCTGACATAGAGGGTGCCGTCGTCAGGGAGGTGCACCCCCAGAACATCGAATGACAGCAAGAGTCTGCCATAGTGGTAGCCGACAAGGATGATGCCGCGGTCAGGGAAGTGCAATCATAGAACATCGCATAGTAGCATTTACTTGCCAGCGTGGGAGCTGGTAGGGCTGGTGCTTCAGTCAGAGATGTGCACACAGCGAACATATAAGCATAGCAATTATCTGCCAACGTGGTGGCTGGTAGAGCTGGTGCCTCGGTCAGGGAGGTGCACCTAACGAACATATAGGCATAGCAATTATCTGCCAACGTAATAGCTGGTAAAGATGGTGCTCTCGTCAGGGAAGTGCAATCATAAAACATCGCATAATAGCAATAGTCTGCCAACGTGGTGGCTGGCAAGGTTGGTGCTGTCGTCAAAGAGGAGCATCCTTCGAACATACCAAAATAGCAATAGTCTGTCAACGTGGTGGCTGGCAAGGTTGGTGCTGTCGTCAAAGAGGAGCATCTTTCGAACATACCACAATAGCAATCTTTTGCCAGAATGGTGGCTGGCAATGAAGGTGCTTCCATCAGGGAGGTGCAAGTTGAAAACATCACATAATAGCAACCGTCTGCCAACATGGTGGCTGGCAGGGCTGGTGCTTCGGTCAAGGAGGTGCAACCGTAGAACATTTGACGATAACAATTCTCTGCCAACGTGGTGGCCGACAAGGCTGGTGCCGTGGTCAGGGATGAACAACCGTCGAACATGGCAGCAAAGGCATACGGTTGAAGCGGCAGGTCAGGACAATCGGGACCATAAAGGGACATTATGTTGCCCGAACCTTCAACAGTGCCTCCGTTGGTACATGAAAAATCAAAGTATGAATGGACAGCGCTATCTGCAAACGCAACAGCACTATCCTGGTTGTTCTCTGCCCTGAAATAAACCGACTGATTCGCGTCGAGTGCCACTTCCTGATTTGAAGTATAGGTACTCCAGCTTGTTCCGTCTGTTGAAAACTGGATAGTGTGGGGGATGTTCACAATTTCAAATTGTACTGTCACGCTGCCACCTCTTGCCGTAAAACAAAGCGGCAAATTTTCTTGTGCAAACAAATTGGTTGCGGGCATCAATAATGCCATCACAACAGCCAAGAAAACGATAAATCTTGGCAAAAGAGAGTGCGTTTTTTTCATAAGCAATTGGTGATGTGATAATGTGATAATGCGATAATGTGGTAATGCGATAATGTGGTAATGCGATAATGAGATAATGTGCTACGCAGTTAATGTTTTAATGAATGAATTGTTTTAAACTTTTGCCAACATGTACGGAATAACAATTTACATAGTGACTTCGCTTGAAACCTGAAACTTGAAACCTGAAAC
>JAZUEE010000261.1:0-15158 GCA_045639985.1 Bacteroidales bacterium | reverse complement strand
GGGCTTGATTCTTCCCAATCATGTCAATCCCATACGGCAGAGAGATGCCGGAGAGAGATTGCGGTGATTATAGCGTCGGGGCACACCTCTTCCCATTCCGAACAGAGAAGTTAAGCCCGACCGCGCCGATGGTACTGCCTTGACCGGTGGGAGAGTAGGTCGTCGCCCAATACCACAGAGCCCCTTCTAAGGAAGGGGCTTTTTTTTTGCCCGCCCATCTTACCTTTTTTCTATCTTTACCCTTTCATTTTTTCGCTTCTTTTTTTAATTCGTATTTTCGTATATGAGAAAATTATTTGCAATCCTCTTTGTTTCTTTTTTTACTTCTGCTGTTTTTGCATAGCAAGATACTTTGATCATTGTTCAACAACTGTTTAACTCTAATAATAATTAAATGTTTGTAATGATGAAAAAAATTAGTTTTTTATTATTGTGTGTAGTCTTGTTTGCAATGTAGTAAGTTCGAAATCGCGAAAGGCGATGGTGATGTTGTTACTCAAACCTTTGATGTTAGAGATTTTAATAAGATTCTTACTTGTATTCCTGGTGAAGTCAAATATACTCAAGGTGAAAACTATAGCTGTTCGGTTACTCTTGTTAGAAATCTGTTTGAATATTTGAAATTTTATGTAGTAAATGGAAATTTCAATCTGCGTCTCAAAGATATTATGATTATGAAATACACGAAATTTGAAGTGTAAATTACTGCGCCGGCATTGACTGATGTTGAATTATGCGGTTCCGGAGATGTGAATTTTATTAAAGATTTTGAAGGTAATAATATGCGACTGTATATAAATGGTTCGGGAAATATTTATACGAATAATTTGGTGCTTAAATCCTTGAACGGAGAAATTAAGCGTTCTGGACGCATTGATGTTCAAACTGGTGAAATCACAGACCTGAAAGACATAGATTCGGGTTCTGGTGACGTGCGTGTTTTTGAAAACATTACTACTGTGGATGCGACAGTGTTAGGTTCCGGTTCAATTACACTTGGACAGATAAGTGAAAGATTAACGTATCATCTTACTGGTTCAGGTAATCATAGTTATTCCGGCAATTGTGAAAATAGTGGCAGTTGCATAGGTACTGGTTGTGTGGTAAAAAGATAGATAACAGCCTTTTATAAACAAATCCGTTTTCTCTTAGTACAAGATATTTTTTCATCCCGTCACAGTTATCTGCATTTCATTGATTATCGGAAATTCAAAGAATCGTAGTTGGAGGTCGTTCCTGCCATGCATAAAAACTCGGTGAGGATGTCCAGTCCGTATCGGAAGAAGCTTTTCGCCTTCTGGCTCTCACCGACAAACCCGCGGTCTGCAAGCAGAGAGTCGATGCTGTCGGTGCCGAACAGGTTGATGTATCGCTACACGAGGTCAATACGCTCCTGCGTATTGGACGTGCCTTTCTTGGGCAGCATGGAGAACAGCAGCAGATAGGCGACTCCGTCGTGCACCACGGCGAGCATGAAGATGTAGGTGTCTGTCTGTCCGAACTGCCAGTTGGTGCGTTTTCAAACAAGACGCTCAACGTGTCGGATAAATCAGATGAAATTTTCAAATTTTTGCCATGTACTAAGGTATTTTTTCTCTACGAACTTTGCCAAGAGAGGCAAGCGGTTCTTGTCTGTGTGCTGAAGCCTCATAAGGGAGGCGTGGTTGTAGGCCTATTTGCAAATGGAGTCCCCACGTTCCAGAGGAACTGGGTCTGCCACAAAAATACCCTGCCTTTTCGCGTACATTTTTATTCGTCTGTGCGATTTTATAAATTATGTACATTTGCACATGCCAAAAAAAGTACAAAAAAATATGTACGAATATTTCCATCGAATTGTCAATGAATTGCTGCAAGAAAAGTTGGATGCAATGGCCGTGTTGGTGGAAGGGCCAAAATATTGCGGTAAAACAGCCACTTCCATTCAATGTACAGGCAGTATCTTGTACATAGCCGATTCCGTCACTAATCAAGATTCGTTGTTTTTGGCACAAACAGATATGGAGAAGGAATAGGAGACAGGTTAATTTTGCACTCGGTTTGGGAAAATGAAATAGTTTTATACAATATGATAAAGTTTCTACATGTGTTTCTGTGTGCGATTCTTTTGTTGGGATTCTTTTCCTGCAATAAGGATGATGATCCGACAAGAAGTATTGCACAAACCGGTAACGCCACAGATATTACGGCATTCACCGCTAAAATTTCCGGTTATTGCCATCAAAAGAATATTGAAGGACTATCTGTAACCTATGGTATAGAATACACCAATACAGATCTTACAAGGAACGCTATAGTTCTGAATGCCTCTGAAATGGACGAGAATGGCCTTTTTTCTGTAGATATTGAAAATCTAAATCCCGGAACAAAATATTTCTACCGTACATTTGTCTTATACAATAGGGCTTATTCATTCGGAAATGTGGAAAGTTTTACAACATTGGCACATCCTGAGCCGGAAAAGGTGGACTTAGGTGTGGGTGTAAAATGGGCTTCATGCAACATCAGTACAATGGTTCCTGCTGATTATGGGAAATATTACTCATGGGGAGAGATAAAAACCAAGTCTGTCTATGCATGGACGTCGTACCTATGGAGTGCAGACGGATCGGAGTCTAATATGACCAAATACAATTTCAGTGACGGTATAAACATCCTTATGCCGGACGATGATGTCGCTTTCCGTGAACTGGGAGGTTCATGGCGTATGCCTACAGTGGAAGAGTTTAATCAATTGGTTGCTGGTTGCTATTGGCAATGGATGGATAACTACAAAGATTCAGGGGTGAAAGGTTATGTGGTGTTTAAGGCAAAGAATGATGAAGACAGAGGAAAAAGGAACTCTGAAACTATTAATGCATCTTATTCGCTGGATAAGGATGTCCATATTTTCCTTCCTGCTGCCGGATATGCTTCAAAAGATGCACTTTATGATATTGGAAGCAACGGCAATTATTGGACATCATCTCTTTCCCCATCGACTTCTAACAGTGCTCATTATATCTATTTTGATTCCGAAAACATAGAGGCAGGTGAGTGCGAGAAACGCTATTATGGACAGTCTATCCGTCCAGTCTCTGATTAACAAGTCAATAAATCATCAAAAATCGATATGAAAAAAATCACTTTATTTATTTGTTTTGTTATCACTTTGGTTTCGTGCCAAAAAGACATGCCGTGCATTGCCGAAACCGGTGCAGTCGTAGAGTTGGGTGCTTTTTCTGCCAGAATCGAAGGCATTTGCCGACAAAAGCCAGAACAGGCATTGTCTGTCATCTATGGTATCGAGTATTCTAAAAATGATCTCAACACAAATGCGACAGACGTTGAGGCCACACAAATAGGTCCTGATGGCAAATTTGACGTTTGCATCGATGGACTGACTGCAAATACGTTATACTACTATCGTGCCTATGTGTTATTTAATAAAGTCTATTACTTCGGTGATATCAAGACTTTCACTACAACATCACATACACAGCCGGGAAAGGTGGACTTGGGTTTGAGCGTAAAATGGGCATCATGCAATATGAGCGCCTCTTCTCCAGAAGAAATTGGAAAATATTATGCATGGGGGGAAACCGAGCCTAAATCGTTTTACAGTTGGGGCACATACGCATGGTGTAAGGATGGAAAGGAACTGCAATTGACGAAATATGTTCCTATTGATGCTCCGGAATACTGGTTCGGCGATGGTCCTGTTGACGGCAAGACTGTACTTGATCCGGATGACGATGTGGCCGTTAAGGAACTTGGAGGTCCGTGGCGTATGCCTACTATTCAAGAATTCGGCGAATTGGTATCGGGATGTTTCTGGCAATGGAGTACAGACTACAAGGGATCCGGTGTTCGTGGATATGTTGTATTCAAGGCGAAGTACCCGGAGGATAGAGGGAAGAGACAATCTCCGGAATATTCAGAAGACATAGTGATCGGGGACTATTCCGTAGATAATGATGTCCACATCTTTCTTCCCGCTGCCGGGTTCCGTTGGGACAATGTTACAATGGGAGCCGAAGGAGATGTGGTTTTGGGATACTACAGAACTGCCTCTCTTCGAGCAGTTGGTATTCCCAATTATGCCAATGGTACTCCCAATTATGCAGTTGATATGTGTTTCAGTGTGTTTTATACAGATACTGCCGATTATTACGAACGTTGTTTCGCAATGCCCATCCGGGCTGTGGCGGATTATTGATGTTAAAAAACTATTTTTATCTTTCGTGGCACTCGTAGCCACAACAACCCTGTGGGCACTTTTGTGCTTTTGTTATTGTTCACAACAAAAATACTGAATTTCAGTGAAATACACAATGGGTTATGTCACTTTTTTTATTTTGCTCATTTCCAGCCCGCTGGATGAGCTTGCGAAACTTAAATTTTTTAATCCGTATTTTCGTATATGAGAAAATTATTTGCAATCCTCTTTGTTTCTTTTTTTGCTTCCGCTGTTTTTGCGCAGCAAGATACTTTGACCATTGTTCAACAACTTATTCAAAAAAAGAAATATGAATCTGCTATGAACTTGCTTCAATGCGCTGATTCTAACAATAATCGACCTGATTATGTGATTGCTAAAACAGAACTCGTACTTAACTATTTTGTTACCAGTATTATGCATCAGTTCTTCGCTTTGAAGGATTTGAAACCTAATGAAGATGTTGACGATTATAGAGGACTTTCTGGAAATTATTCTTTGATTTATTTCGCGCCTGATTCTCTGCTCAAACGTTTGAAAACTATTTATCCTGATAATTATCTATTATATAAGACATTGGGTGATTTCTACCGCAGTGTTGACAATAATTATGGCAATTGGCTTTCTGATAGTGTTTTGGACTATATGTATGAAAACTATGACATTGCCTACCATCACGGTGTCTTTGATGAAAAATCCTTATTTTGCTTAGGTTATTACCATCTATTGAATCAAGCTTATGAAAAGTCTATTCCTTTTTTTCTGAAGTCATTGGAATTGAATCCTCAAAATGCGGATTGCCACTATAATGTTGCCTATGCCTATATCTATGCTGAAAAACCTGATTTGGCTGTTCCGCATGTCAAAAAATCTTTCACGCTGTATAAAGATAATAATCTTAAATCTGATGCAGCCCGTATGTTGGGAGTTATTTATTTTCAGCGAAAAGACTATGTATCTGCCCTGAAATATTTTAGGAAAGCGGACAAAATTTTACCTGATGATTTTAATACTCAGATGTATATTCTCGATGCACAATTGGGGTCGAATGACAAAAAAAGTGTTGCTACTACAATCAAGATCTTTAATCTAGAGCCAGGTCATCCTGCCATTTGTAAAAGCTTGACAGATAGTTATATTCGTGCTGGGAAAGCCTATGATTTGATATCCTTTTTTCTAAATAGAATACAATATTTCTCTTTTGATGATATGTCCTTAGGCACCATCTATTACTATCTTGGAGACCTTTATAGGGAAATTAAATTATCCATCAAGGCTCAAATGGCCTATGTTAAAGCTAAAGAACTACTTCTGAAAGCAGGATACGATGACGATGAAATCTACAGGTCTATAGATGATTATCTTGATAACCCGAATTAAGTTCAGTGATGAATTGAATGTAAGTCAAAGTAAGAAGTAAACCAACCCGTCTATCTCGGTATCTTTATCTTTTGTCCAATCTGTAAATTATTGACGTTAGTTATATGGTTGTATTTGGCCAACTCTGGAGCTGTTTTCCCATATTTTCTACCTATGGATGATAGTGTATCTCCTTTTTTTACAATATAAATTGTTTCTTTGGCAGGAGTGCTTGGTTTAGGATCTGGGGTTGCTGTCTCTTGTTTCACAACGGTAGTTGAATCTATAGGTGCTATAGCCGTTGAATCTTTGATAGTCGCAGCGCTGTCTTGTGCCACATTAGGCGCAGGTTTTGTAATTGTAGTTCCCTTTTTTACTAGCAATCGTTGTCCTACACGTAAGTAATTGCTTCGTAAATGGTTTAGTGATTTTAATTTTGATATGCTGATACCATATCTTGATGCGATTTTACCAACTGATTCCCCTTTTCTTACGATGTGATATTTATTGGGGGTTGTTTGTACAATGATTTCACCAGATGGGGTTGTTTTATTTAAATCCTTTGTTGTATTGAAATACTCATCATAATGATACTTTTCTATAGAGTCTTTCATAGCGATGAAACGTATGATGTCATTGGAACGAAGTCTCAAAGGATATTGTTCCTTAAATGCCGGAATGATGTATTTTTTATATTGGGGATTTAAAGTCTTTAGTTCTTCCATACTAATATTCAACACATTGGAGATTTGCTCAAAATGCAATTCTTTACTGACCATCACAGTGTCAACATTTGTTGGAATGGATAGCTTGGTAGGCTGGATACCATATAGATTGTGGTATGTCATCATATACAATGCACCGATGTATGCCGGGAAATAGTTTTGAGTTTCTTTAGGCAAATAAGGACATACGCCCCAGAAATCAGTTTTTCCGCCTGAACGTTGAATGGCCTTGCGCACGTTGCCTGGACCACAGTTGTAAGCAGAAATAGCTAAGCCCCAATCATTAAAGATGTTATATAGATCTCGCAGATGTCTTGCTGCTGCATCTGTTGCTTTATAGGGATCGCGTCGGTCATCAATATATGTATTCAATTCCAATCCGTACAATTTGCCAGTTCCATACATGAATTGCCATATTCCAGTTGCTCCAGCAGGTGATACAGCTAAGGGATTAAGTGCTGATTCAATGATGGTTACGTAAACTAATTCTTCAGGAACATCGTATTTGTCAAATATCGCCTTCATCCAAGGATAATAATACTGTGCTAAAGTAAGAATTATGGAAGAAGAACGTTGGCGTTGTATAGAGTAAAGTTCTATAAATCGTTTGACTCGGTCGTTGTATGCAAGAGGTACAGCTGTGATGATTTGAGAAAGACGCTTGAAAAGCAGAGAGTCGTTGTTTTCATATTTTGTAGTATCATCTTTTAATGTAGAAAGCACCGAGTTCTTATTTGTCAATTCGTTTTGAACATACCATACAGAAAGTAGAGAGTCCATTTTTTGAATTTCATAATTGGTGAAAATCTCCAAATCATTGTGTATGGTTGCGATTTTATTGGAGTTATCTTGAATTAGAATATTATCTTGAGCATTAATATTGCATAAAAACAAAAATAATATTGATATTATCAGTTGTAATTTCTTAATCATGTGATTTATTTACATTCAACAAATTTCACACGGAACCAAAATATTCTATGTGAAAAAAAATTATAAAAGGCCATCAGACAATTATTAATGGCGAAAGTTTAATATTCCCTACGTAAGAATATTATTTTATAGTATAATTGTTCCACTTTAACTCCTTACCCTCTTTATATAAGGTAGTTAAAAATTGAACACCTTCTTCATCGTATTGTATCCAAGTTCCATCTTGTAATCCATTTACATATTTTCCGAGTGTTTTAATATTTCCGTTTTCCCAATAAGCCGTATATTTACCATCTCGCAAATCTTCTTCATAATGAATTTTGAAAGCAACTTTATCAGCATCAAAAGTCGTGGTCCATGTACCTGTTCGTTTACCTCCATCATATTTGCCTGTTTCAATGGAAGTTCCATTTCGATAATACCAGGTTCCTTCCTCATATCCGGCCACGTATTCACCTTTTGTAAGAGGTTGTCCCTCTTCATCATATTCTATATATGGACCATCTAAATCGCCATCTTCATAATAGGCAACCATTAATGTGTCGCCAGATGGATAAAACCAAATCCATTCTCCGTTTTTTTGTCCCTTTTGGTTGTAATCACCGCTGATTTCTATGGTTTTATCCGTAAAATAGAATTTCCATTCACCTACCGGTTTTGAATTTTTATACTTGCCTTTGGAACGCAATTCTCCCGTTTGATAATATTCTTTCCAAGTGCCTTGTCGCAATCCGTTCATATCTGTGATGCCTTCAAACCGTAACCATCCGTTTTCAAAAATATATCCTTTGATAACTTTGCCTGCTGTGTCAAATTCCCGACGAATCCCTTCTGGCTTGTCATTATAATAAGTTGCTATAATAGAAGGTTTTCCATTAGGATGATAGGCTGTTCTCTTATCAAGCTGTTTGGTCTCTTTGGCATCTTCTTCAAGAAGGTCATTTGTATATTTTTCAACATAAAGGAAATTTCCATCTTCGTCATAGTATTTAAAGAAACCATGTTTTTTGTCATTAAGATAGGATGCTTCCAATTTCAAATTTCCATTATTCCAAAAATATTTCCAGTTACCTTGCTTATAGCCGTTTTTGTCTGTTCGGTTGATTCGCTCGCTGCGGCTCATCACACCGTGATAATATGTCGTAATGACGACCACAAGACCGTCTTTGTTATATTCTTTTGCCATGCCATGTGGCTTTCCTTCCACATGGGGAATGCTTTTCTTAAGCCATCCGGCAGTGTCAAATGTAAGTACATCGCCGGATATGGTGTCTTCATGCCAGTTTGTAATAGTGTAATCTTGTGATGAATACAAGATTTGTTCACCTTCCTTTTGCCCATTAAGATAATGGATGGTTAAGTACTTTTCCCCTTTTTGGTAAAAAGTCCATATACTATCCAATTGGAAATTTTTTCGATTTCCTTCAGAAAGAATAAGTCCGTTTTCATCGTATGATTTCCACCATCCGTCAGGTTTGCCATTAATAAGAATCCCTTCACTGGATTTTATTCCAGAAGGATAGTAGAATGAGGTGAATCCATTGGATACAGTAGTGTCTTGCGCTTTCAGGAAAGTGCATAGAGACAAGCAGATTAATATTAATAACCAATGAAATCGCATGTTATATTAAAAATAGAGGAGTGGGAAAATATCCTCACTCCTCTTTGAATGGGTTAAAAATTATTTTGTACCTGTGAATTTAATAATTTCAACACGTGTTTGTAATGTGCTCAAAACTTCGATTTCATAATAAACAACCATGTTCACTGTATTTCCACTGAAATCAGCTTCCACTTTGATATTCTTAACGGCTTCTTCGGCAGCATTAATGTAACTATTGTTTCCTACAATGGTACCAAGTATTTGTGCTATGAAGTCATCATTGGTGCTATTGGCGGCAAATGAACCCGTAGATACTGGATCCAAAGGAAGAACACCATATAATAAAAGTCCTTCTTGGTTAAGAGGATTGCTCATCATTCTGACAGAACCGGATTTTGTCTTACTATCCTTAATGAACGTAAAGGTTCCATTATATTTTCCAGCATAAGGGGAGGTTTGATTACATGCTGTTAAACCGAAAACTAACAGCAACAAAATGGGGAAAAGTTTTTTCATTTTGAAAGATTTTAAGGATTAAAAATTTAAGTTGATATAAATGATTATTTCTTTTTGATAGTTTCTTCTTTATAGGGGCATTCAGGATAGTAGGGTTTGACAAATGAATAAATTATCAATCCCAATCCGATTAAGGCGATGGGAATGCTCAGAATTTGTCCGTTATTGAGGGCATGTCCGATTTCGCTGGACACTTGGACTTCCTTGAAAAATTCAATAATAAACCGCGCGGTGAAAATAACGAACAAAGTGATTCCCGATGTACGGCCGGCCGGTACTTTACCTTTGGCAAATTTGAAATAATAGATAACTAAACCGATGAATACCAATAAATACACTACTGATTCATAAATTTGCGCTGGGTGGCGAAAAGTACCCGCAATGCCCAAACCACCATAAATAAAGTCAAAACCCCAAGAAACGTCTGTTATACTGCCTACGATTTCATGATTCATCAAATTTCCAATACGGACAAAAGCGGCTGCAATGGGAATAGCAATACCCAACCGATCTAAAAGCCACAGGACATTGATTTTGTGACGCCATGTGTAGTAAATGATGAAAAGAATGATGGCTATTACCGCTCCATGACTTGCTAATCCTTGATAACCAACAAATTGACCATCTCTGAAAGGCAGAATGATTTCCAAAGGATTAGTGATGAATTGTTCTGGTTCGTAAAATAGAAAATGTCCTAATCTTAATCCAACTATAGTCCAAATAATTGTCCAAATGGAAATTTTATCCAAAAGTTTTTGAGATAATTTTTCAGTTATAAAGATTTTTTGAAAAGTAAGGTAGGCCAGTAAAAAACCAGTAGCAAGCAGTATTCCGTACCAGCGAACCTCCATAGGACCCAAATGAAATGCTACAGGGTTGACTTTCCATGTAATCGTACATAACGTGTTTAATAACATAGTTCCGATTTTTTGAAGCGGCAAACGTACATAAAAAATTTGATTTACATATTTAATAAATGAAAATCTTCTTTATCTGAAAATATTAAGAAAATCCATAACAAATTTGTCATTATTTGAAGTTTAGAAGCCATAAAAAAGGAAAATTTGTGTATGTTTGCCCCCTCTAAAAATAGCGCATAATGTTTGTTGTGCGAGGATATTATTCTTTTATCATTCTTTCAATTAGCATAAATAACATTAAAAAACATTTATATGAAAAGACATCAGATTTCTACTAAGTTTCTAAGTATTGAAAAGGTTGCAAAAATTATCGACCGAAATCAGAAGATTGAATTGTCACAAGAAGCCATTGATGCTGTGCAAAAGTGTCGTGCCTATTTGGACAAAAAAACAGATACGGAAAAAGAACCGATTTATGGCGTGACAACCGGTTTCGGTTCTCTTTGCAATCGTAGCATTTCAAAGGAAGACCTTTCTACTCTTCAACGTAATTTGGTTATTTCTCACGCCTGCGGCGTAGGCAATGAGGTTCCTCAAGAAATCGTCCGATTGATGCTTCTGATGAAGATTCAATCCCTTTCATACGGCCATTCCGGTGTCCAATTGGATACTATCCAACGCTTGGTGGATTTTTACAACAAAGGAGTTTACCCTGTTGTTTATCAACAAGGTTCTCTTGGTGCTTCTGGCGACTTGGCTCCTTTGGCCCATCTTTCTTTGCCGTTAATTAATATGGGCGAAGTTTATTATCGCGGCAAAAAATATGCTTCTTCTGTTATCAATGAAAAATTCGGTTGGAAACCGATTACGCTTCAATCTAAAGAAGGTCTTGCTTTGTTGAACGGCACTCAGTTTATGAGCTCGTATGCTGTTTGGTTGCTTATCAAAGCTAAAAAACTCTCTTGGTTGGCTGATATCATCGGGGCTGTTTCTTTGGATGCTTTTGACGGACGTATCGAACCGTTTAATTTGAATGTTCATCTTGTCCGTCCACATGCAGGACAAATTATTACGGCAACTCATTTCCAGGAATTGCTTCAGGGCTCCGAAATTATCAAACGTCACAAAGAACATGTCCAAGACCCATACTCTTTCCGCTGCATTCCGCAAGTTCACGGGGCAACGAAAGATTCCATCCAACATGTTCAGGATGTGGTAGAAACAGAAATCAATTCGGTGACTGACAATCCGACTGTGTTCCCTGATGAAGATATCGTTGTGTCCGCGGGTAATTTCCATGGTCAACCGTTGGCTTTGGTTTTGGATTTCCTTTCCATCGCGATGGCCGAACTCGGAAATATTTCCGAAAGACGTATTTACCAATTGATTGCAGGAAAACGTGAACTCCCTTCATTCCTTGTCAAGAACCCAGGTCTCAACTCTGGCTTTATGATTCCGCAATATGCTGCAGCTTCCATTGTTAACCAAAATAAGGCCTTCACGATGCCTTGCTCTACCGATTCAATTGAATCATCCCAAGGCCAGGAAGACCATGTGAGTATGGGTGCTAATGCGGCCACGAAATGTTATCTTGTGGTGAACAATGTCGAGAAAATCCTCGGCATTGAATTGTTTAATGCTGCTCAAGCTTTGGAATTTCGTCGTCCGCTCAAGTCTTCGCCTTTTATTGAAGAATTTGTAGCTGCCTATAGAACATTTGTTCCTTTCGTGGAAAATGATACCTATATGCATGAATTGATTCAGAAATCTATCGATTTCGTGAATGGCGTGAATGTTCAATAATTTTCCTATAAGGTAGAGACGCGATTTCCCGCGTCTCTACATTTTCAATAAATGAAAAAATTCGGACTCATATTTCTTTGCGCAGTACTCTTATGTATGTGTAAACCTCCGGAAAAATTTTCCGAAGTTCCTCATATTGAATTTGTTAGTATTGACAAAGTGGATAACGGGACCGGCAAAGATGACCAGGCCTATCTGGTAATCTATTTCCAAGATGGAGACGGTGATATCGGGCTTTCCAGTGCTGATACCACCGGCGCTTTTTCTATGGATTCCACCTATTATTACAACTTTTTCATAGATTTTTATGAAAAACAGAACGGTGAGTGGGTTTTAATAAACTTGCCAACGCCGTTGCATGCTCGCGTACCTTATTTGAGCGATGATGTGCCGGAATCCATTGAAGGGGAAATTTCCATTTTAACCTATATCAATAATTATTTTTCGCCATACGATACTGTAAAACTACGTTGTCAATTGGTGGATCGTGCTTTGCATCAAAGCAATATTATCGAAACCCCTGAAATTATTGTAAACAAATGATTATAAATCAAGAAGTTATAAATTTAATTAGTATGTCGTTGCGCGAAGATGTCGGCAATGGCGATCACTCTTCTCTATCTTGTATTTCTCCTGATGAAATGGGTGAAATGAAATTACTGGTAAAAGAGAACGGCATTTTATGTGGAGTGGATGTGGCTCGTGAAGTTATTCGGCAAGTTGATGAACGAATACAAATGGAACTCTACATGCATGATGGGGATTCTATTCGAAAGGGCGATATCGTATTCAAACTTACAGGTCCGGCATGCAGTATGCTTACTGCTGAACGCAATATCCTAAATTATATGCAACGAATGAGTGGTATTGCAACAACTACGCATGAATATGTTGAAATGGTTAAGGATACGGGCGTCACCTTATTGGATACTCGGAAAACTACACCCAATATGCGTGCTTTTGAAAAATATGCTGTGAAAATTGGCGGCGCTTCCAACCATCGTTTTGGTTTGTATGATATGATGATGTTGAAGGACAATCATATAGACTTTGCAGGTGGAATAGAAAAAGCTATCGACGCAGCCAATAATTATCAAAAGAGTAAAGGTTTGAACCTCAAAATTGAGATTGAAACGAGAAATTTGGATGATGTAAAACGAGTGATGCAACATGGTGGCGTTCATCGTATCATGTTTGATAATTTTACGCCAGAACAAATTGTAGAAGGCGTAAAATTGGTCAATCATCGTTATGAAACAGAAGCGTCTGGAGGTATTGTGAAAGAAACATTGCGTGATTATGCTCTCACAGGTGTGGATTTTGTGTCAGTTGGTGCTTTTACGCATCATATTGCCAGTCTTGATTTAAGTCTTAAATTTTCTAAAAGTATATGAAAAAATGGCTTAAAATTCCTATAATTGTTATAGGAAGTATTCTTGTTCTCCTTATTTTGATTTCGTGTTTGGCAGGCCCTATTGCGAAAAATTATGTGGAGAAACATAGTATGGAATTGTGCCATCGCAAAGCTACAGTCGGAAAGATTCGTGTTAATATTTTCAATGGTTCTGTTCTCATAAATGATTTGAAGGTATTGGAGGAAGATGCTAAAACCAAGTTTCTATCCTTTAATGAATTGAAAGTGAATATGTCTCTTCCGATGCTTTTGGGAAAAACAGTTCGATTCACAGAAATCAGTTTGGATGGCTTAGACGCAACCGTAATACAAAACGGGAATCGTTTTAATTTCTTGGATATTATTGAGTTATATACCAATAAGCCAGATAAACAAAAAGATACAACAGCATCACCATGGACGATTGATCTTAGAAATATTAAAATCAGCAATGGTGATATTCGATATAGGGATGCCCAAGTTGGAAGTCATTTTGGCTTAAAAGATATTGCGATAGTGGTTCCCCAATTGCATTTTTCAGGTGGTGATTCCGATATTAGTTTGGATTTGGATTTCGCCGAAGGAGGTAAATTGGGTTTGAAATTATTGTATGATATTCAACAAGGGGTTTATGATTTGAAAATGCAAATGTCTAAATTTCAGATAAATGCAATTCAACCGTACCTCGTTCAATCTTTTAATATCAATCAATTTAAGGGTATTTTAACAGGTGATTTATCAGTTAAAGGTTCCTTGCAACATATTCTTGAAATGGATGTTAAGGGGAATCTTGCTTTAAATAATGTACATGTTCGGAATTTGGATGAAACACCTTTACTTTCCATGGGTAAATTGTCTGTTACGGTTGATAAAGTGGATTTGTTAAATAATGATTATCATTTGGGAAGGGTTTATTTGTCAGATTTTGATTTCCATTATGATAATTATAAAAAAGGAAATACGTTCTCTCGATTAGTAAAATCCAAAAGAACAAGTACTCAGACTTCGGATACAACGAAAAGTGCGCCTCTTAAGTATTTGGTTGATAATCTTGAAATTGAACGGGGAAAAATTACATACAGAGACCATACTTTGCATGAGAAGATGTCGTTCCCTATTTCGGATATAAATATTAAAGCTCAGCATTTGCAAAGCGATGCGCCGACAGCTGTTTCGTTATCTGCACGTTTGGGGAAGACAGGTACATTCAAATGTAGTGGACATGTGAATCCGATGGATTTAAGTAATGCGGATTTGCAGTTGTCAATTGAAAATGTGGCCATTAAGGATTTTTCCCCGTATGCAAGTTATTACTTGGCATATCCCATAACCAATGGACTGTTGTCTTTTAATAGTACGGATGTTATCAAATCCAATTGGTTGGCAAGTGAAAACAGTTTGGATATTTATAAGCCGACTTTTGGAGAAAAACAGAAAAATATTACACCGGCAGCGGCAAATATTCCCATGAAGGCGGCGATGTATATTATTACGGATAGGAAAGGACATGTTAAGATGGATTTGCCTGTCAAAGGAAATATTTCGTCTCCCGAATTTTCATTTAAAAAGATAATATGGAAGACATTTTTAAATTTGTTGGTGAAAATTGCGGCCTCCCCAATTGATTTCATAGCCAACATTGCAGGTGAAAATACTTTTAAGCCCATGCAATTTCCATTAGACCAAACACAGTTAACGCAAGAAAACTGCTATCAATTAAACGAAATAGCAAAATTCTTGCTTGATAAATCAGAGACACAATTGCATA
>JAZUEE010000260.1:0-3025 GCA_045639985.1 Bacteroidales bacterium | reverse complement strand
GTCTATGCTGACGGATGCTGCTTCGGTTGACTCCGTTAGCGATATTATTTGTGCCCTGCCACACGCCTTGGTAATGGATCCATTTTATTATACCGACGGCATGGTGCCCATCGTGCATAACAACTTCAATGTGGTTTTGATTATTTCCTCCTTATTCGTTTTACTCGTGTTAATCCTCCATTTTCGTAGCGTACTGCTGTCTTTACTGGCCTTTCTACCGATGTTCTTGAGTTGGTATGTTGTTCAGGGCACCATGGTGCTTTTCGGTATAGAATTCAATCTTATCAATATCATTATTTCCAGTATCATTTTCGGTGTGGGAGTCGATTACAGCATTTTTGTACTGAATGGATTGATTGCGGAAACGACTATTCACCAATCACAGACATTGCTCCAACACAAAATTGCCATTACGCTTTCCGTCTTTGTCTTGATTGTGGTTTTAGCTTCTCTGTTGTTCGCCGTTCATCCGGCTCTCCGTTCCGTAGGTGTTTCAACGTTGATAGGAATGTGCGCTACGATTTTGCTGACATACAATATGCAGCCCTTCCTTTTCCGACAACTTATGAAAAATAAGATGTTTAAAAATAAAGTTCTAAAAATCAATACAAGAAAATAACTCATTATGATGAAAAAAATTTGGATGCTTATTCTGGTAATAAGTGCTTGTTTCTCTATATCTGCAGCCAATGATGGCGATATTTTGGCCAAGATTGCTTCCGCAAACAAGCAAACAACCTCTGTTGAAAGTACTTTCAAACAGACAAGAACGAATGCCGCTAAGGTGAAAGTCACTATGTCTGGAAAATTGTATTATAAGAATACGAGACAGTTGTCAATGCTCTATTCTCAACCGGCTACCGATAAATTCATTATCAGTAATGGCCTTATGTATGTCAAAACGGGAGCTAAATCGACGCAATATACTTTGTCCAAAAGTCCGGTGATGAACAAGTTGGCGGATTATCTGCTAAAGGCGTTTGCAGGCCAGGTGAATGAAATTGCCAAAATCAATAATGCCAATTGTTCTGTTACGGATGATGGTAAAAACTATGTGATAAAGCTTTCCGCGAAGAAAACGGCTGCCCAAGGTTTTTCCAAAATCACCTTGAAATACCGTAAATCCGACTGCGTGCTCATCTATATGGAAAACGAAGAGTTTAATCACTTGATTAACACGTATGAGCTGACGGGCGTTAAACGAAATGTTACAGTCAGTAATAGTGTCTTTGTAAAATAGCCACATTCAGCAACCTTTATTTTTAACAATTAATAGTTAAAAATAAAACGGTGAATATTTTTAGTTAAAATATTAAAAAAATCATATATTTGCAGCGACTTTTGGTTCAGATTAAATAGAATCATAATCGTGAATATATATATGAAATTTTTTCTTATTGCATTGACATTCGTTCTCTTGTGTAGTGATATACGTGCGCAACGGGATTCTAACTTTACGATTGTCGCCTTCTACAATGTGGAAAATCTCTTCCATCCTTCCGATGACTCTCTTACTGCAGATGACGATTTTACGCCTGCGGGACTCTATCATTGGAGTTATAAGAAATATTACAAGAAAGTAAGCAACGTGGCAAAAGTTTTTATTGCCATGGGTGAAGGGAATCCGCCTTCCATAGTTGGCCTCGCGGAAATTGAAAACGACCAAGTGCTGAAGGACTTATGTTATCATTCCCCACTTAAGAATTATGGATATAAATTCGTCCATTATGATTCTCCCGACCGACGAGGGGTCGATGTCGCTTTGCTCTATCGCGATAGTTGCATCAAAATATTACGTTCAAAAAAAATCCCGGTTGTTTTCCCTTTTGAGCCCAACACGCGCAATCGAGACTTGCTCTACGCCTGCGCGCAATTTCCCAATGGGGATTCGTTACATATCATCGTCAACCATTGGACTTCGCGTTACGGCGGATATGCCGCCACCATACCCAAACGAAACTATTACGCAGATGTGGCCCGAAAATTGGTCGATTCCCTACTAATATCCAATGCGAAAGCGAATATCTTACTGATGGGTGACTTTAACGATTATGCTACGGACGAGAGCATGGAAAAGCATTTGCGTGCATGCCGATATGATGCGGGAAACACTTCGGATTCCCTATTCAACTTAATGTATTATTTTGTGGATCAAAATAATGTCGGTTCGCACAAGCATCAGGATTTTTGGGGCTGTTTGGACCAATTAATCGTATCTCGTGGATTTCTATACGATCAAAACCAGTTGCACATCGTAAATCACATTCCGCACATTTTCAAAGCGGATTTCATGATGGTTCCAGATGAAAAATATGGTGGAGAAAAAACATTTCGTACCTACTTGGGACCGCGCTATATCGGCGGCTTCGCCGATCATCTGCCGGTATATGTGGTCATCAGTTCGGCAGCCGCTTTGTAGGGTGATATCTTTTTATTGCGGATATGAGGAAGCAGTTCTTCAATTTGTTGCTGGATCTTAGTGTTATTGAAGAAATTATTCTGCAAGGTAAAGTTAATCCAATTGTAGAAAATATTGACGTTTTGTTCGGTCCTGTTTCGCTCAAAATAACCATTGTTACGTGTTTGTTCGGCATAACGGGTGATCATTTCCCAGACTTTATCTATGGCAAAACCTTCCAATGCGGAGCAAACTTCGACGGGCACATCCCAGTTGTTTTCATTCTTGGGAAACAGTTTGAGGGCGGCGCGATATTGTGCCTGGGCAGCAATAGCTTTGGTTTTATTGTCACCATCCGCTTTGTTGATGATCAGTCCGTCTGCCATCTCCATAATGCCGCGTTTGATGCCTTGCAGTTCGTCACCGGCGCCTGCGAGCATCAGCAAAAGGAAGAAATCGACCATCGATTTTACAACCGTCTCGGATTGTCCGACACCCACAGTTTCCACGATAATGACGTCAAAGCCGGCAGCTTCGCACAAGACGATGGTTTCACGCGTCTTGCGGGCAACGCCGCCTAAGGTACTACCAGACGGCGAAGGGCGGATGAAGGCATCAGGATCCCCG
>JAZUEE010000259.1:0-2465 GCA_045639985.1 Bacteroidales bacterium | reverse complement strand
CAGCAGGAAAAAATTAAAGCAAAATTAAAGCAAATGTACAATCTGTTTTTTAGGCAAAAAATATAATAATCTGAAAATCAGGCAAAAATATATTCCATACTATGTACAATTTGATTCATGCCCCTTATATCCATCAAAATTTTTTTCAAACGTACAAATCCTGTTTTTTTGTCGGCAAAAATAATCCGCAAGGTGTGCCAGATCCTCACGCAGGAGGAATGGACATTGAGACAAGTCACTGATTTGAAATGGCTGAAAAGCGGCGCATAAATCAGCCGTAAAACAACTTCTATAGGTTTCGCGGCTGAAAAGTGTTATGTAAATCAGCCGTGAAATTGTTTTTTTTCTTTTTCGTGGCTGAAAGTTTGTCGGTGTATTTGGCTTTTTTGCTATTTTTGCAATCGGATTTTTAAATATAGCAACATGTCGGAAATCATTGGAAGAAAAAATGAAATTGCCGAATTGACAGCAAGATACAATAGTGGAAAGGCAGAATTTATTGCCGTATATGGGCGGAGAAGAGTGGGAAAAACTTTCTTGATCAAAGAATTTTTCCACAATCAGTTCGCTTTTCAACATACAGGTCTTTCTCAGGTGGATAAGGCTTCTGGGAAAAAGGAAGAACAATTGACAAAATTCCTGTATTCATTGCAACAATATGGTTGGGAAAACGACAAAGCGCCCGCTTCCTGGCTGGAGGCATTCTTTTTTTTAGAGCAGCTACTTGCTAACAAAGATGATGGCAAACGCCAAGTGGTATTCATTGATGAACTGCCTTGGATGGACACTCCTGGATCCGGCTTCATCACGGCCTTGGAGAGCTTTTGGAACGGGTGGGGATATTTCCGCGACAATCTCTGCTTAGTGGTTTGCGGTAGCGCGACCTCTTGGATGTCCAACGTGCTGATTAACAACAAGGGCGGACTATACGGTCGTCTGACGCACAGTATAAAATTGGAACAATTCACTTTGAACGAATGCGAGCAGTATTTTTCACAAGCGGGGATTCGAATGTCACGGTACGACATCGCGGAGAGCTATATGGCCATCGGCGGCATACCGTATTATATGAGTTATTTTGAAAAAGGCCTGAGTTTGGCACAAAATATCGATAACCTTTTTTTCAAAAAAAACGCGAAATTGAAAAACGAGTTTGAACGTCTGTTCCGTTCGGTATTCACCAGCCCAGAAACGAAAATGCAGATCGTGCGTGCATTAGGTCGGAAGCATAAAGGACTGACACGCGAGCAGATAGCCCAAGCCATCCACTCCAAATCGGGAGGAACGCTCACAGAAGCTTTGAAGGCGTTGGAAGATTCCGACTTCATCGTCAAGTACGTGCCGTATGGTTATTCCAAACGGGAATCGCATTATAAATTGATCGACCATTTCTGCTGGTTCTGGCTGCATTTTATGGAACAGGGTAATCGTCCGGAGAATTTCTGGCAGCTCAACGAGAACTTGAGCTCAATTAGAGCTTGGTGCGGTATTGCGTTTGAGGAAGTGTGCTTCCATCATATCCGGCTGATTAAACGGGCATTGGGTATTGAAGGAGTCGCTGCACAAATATCGGCATACGCGGTGACGGGGGATGACGAGACGGATGGATTGCAGATTGATATGCTGATAGATAGAGCCGACCGGGTGATCAATGTTTGTGAGATGAAATTCGTAAACGGGGATTTTACGGTTGACAAAAGTTATCATCGCAAGTTGACCAATCGATTGTTGGCATTCCGCCAAAATGAGAAAAAGAGCGTTCATTCCACCTTAGTGACAACGTATGGATTGAATCAGAATGAGTACAGCGGTGTCTTCCAAAATTGTATCACGCTGGATGATATTTTTTTGCCGTAAAGTGTTACTATGAACAATCAAATCACCGCAGAAAGCGCGGAGCAGGCTAATCAGGGACCATGGACAAGAACGCGAGGATGCAAGCGCTATATTTGTGTCGTCAAAATAAGCCGCGTCTGCGCCGAATACGGGCATAGGCGCGGAAAAATTGACCAATGCGGTGATTGTTTTACAGTCAGTGCACATCTTGTCGCGCAACACTGTGTTGAAGTCTGTCAGCTAAAAGTTTGCCGGGTTTTCGCACAACTCATAGTTCGTGCTTCGGCCACCTTCTTCCGAACATCGCAATATGCCCTTGTCCTTCAAAGCCATCAAAGAGTTTGTTGATGACCTTGCGCTGGCGATCATTGAGAGGCGTTGCGCGGTATTTGTCCCCAAAGGCGGTCTTGCGGATGACATTGTCTGTTTTGCTCAAGGATTCCGTAATGGCTTTCCAAAAAGTCTTTCTGGTGAAATCTTCATTTCGTAGTGTTGGGTGGCATTCAGCATCACCTGCGGAGAAAAACGGAAATATTCTCCGCAAATTTGCGGAGAATAAAATGGAAAGCAGTATTAACTAACTGAAACACAGCATTATCATCGATTATATGGTATAAGTTAGTGGAGCA
>JAZUEE010000258.1:0-1986 GCA_045639985.1 Bacteroidales bacterium | reverse complement strand
GCTGAAGGAACCACGCACGTCGTTGGGCTTCATCGACCGCTTTCTGGTTTCCGCCGAGGGCTTCCGTATTCCCGTGTGCATAGTCTTTAACAAAATGGATTTGTACGACGAACAGGAATTGGCGGTGGTGCATCGTTTGACGGACCTTTACACGAATATCGGGTACGAAGTGCTGCACACTTCCACGGTGACAGGGATGGGCATAGAGCAGACCCGTGCACGTCTGTCTGGGAAAGTGGCGCTGTTCAGCGGACATTCCGGAACGGGGAAATCCGCAATCATCAAAAGCATAGATCCATCATTGGATATCAAGGTCGGGGAAATCTCCAAACAGCATTTGAAGGGCAAACATACGACAACGTTTGCGGAGATGTTTCCGATTGCCGATGGCTATATGATGGACACGCCGGGTATCAAGGAATTTGGTTTGATACAGTATTCACAGGAGGAGATTCGGGATTATTTTCCGGAAATACGCGCGTACAACAACCAATGCAAATTTGACGACTGCATCCATGTGCATGAGCCGGGATGCGCCGTGCAACAGGCAGTGGAAGAAGGAAAAATCGCGGAATCCCGCTATTGCAACTACTTGTCTATTTTGTTGGATGACGATATGCGCCTTGCCGATTGGGAATTGGAATGACGATGGCTGAATGTATAGGTGAAATTGCTGTATTTACGGCTGTTCGTTAAAAACTAAAGTGCTTATTCTCTGCATGGAAAATAAGCACATTTTTTTTGTATTTTCGCCGCCGTTTTTAAAAATCGTATTATGGATATAGACAACGTAAACAAAATCTTTGATAAATTTAATAAAGCTACGGTTTTGGTCATTGGAGATGTGATGATAGACTGTTACATCACGGGCAAGGTAACCCGTATTAGTCCCGAAGCCCCGGTGCCTATTGTGAATGCGCAAAGCCGTAACTATCGTCTTGGTGGCGCCGCAAACGTTGCCCTAAATCTCAAGTCTCTTGGGGCTACACCGATTCTCTGCTCTGTCATCGGCAGTGATAATAAGGCCAAAGTGTTTTACGATTTGATGGAGGATTGTGATTTGGATTCCGTAGGTCTTGTTCCCATGTATGGTCGTAAAACAACGATAAAATACCGTATCATTGGCAATAATGCGCAAATCGTCCGTGTGGATGATGAACGTGACGAACAACTTAAAGAACGCGAAAAACGTCAGTTCCTGACAACTGTGGAACAGTTGATCGAACACCATCATGTGGATGCGGTGATTTTTGAAGATTATGATAAAGGGTTGTTCTCCAAGGATTTGATTGAAGAAATCATTGGCTTCGCTCACAAAAAGAATATTTTCGTGGCCGTTGACCCTAAAAAACGAAATTTCAACCATTATTCCAACGTCAATCTGTTCAAACCCAATTTGAAAGAATTGGCTGCCGGCTTGAATATTGAAGAGAATATTGAATTGAAATTGGATGAAATTCATGACTTGGTGAGAAAATTTGCGGCTGAGAAGAATATCGAAAAGATGATGATTACAATGTCTGCCAAGGGCATTGCTTTCTTCGATAGCAAAGCAGATAAGTTCTATCACCAAGAGGCGTTCAAACGTAGAGTTAGCGATGTTTCCGGTGCGGGCGATACCGTTATCTCCGTGGCTACTTTGTATCTGTTGAACGGTGAATCTATCGAGGATACTTGTCTGGCTTCCAACTTAGCAGGTGGCTTGGTCTGTGAGTATGTTGGTGTTGTGCCTATAAACAGTGCGCAATTAAAGTCGGAGATTGTGAAAAAAAGCTCGGGCTCTGTAGAATAATAAAATGACTTTCCCTCCGTTCGCAATCTATTTGAAATAAAACAGTATGAAATTTTTGAAACATTTGGGATTCGTCCTTGTCTTGGCTTTGGTCTGCTCTACGGTGGCTGCCCAGTCCGGCACTTTTGGCGTCCCCAACCTCTTGAAATACGATAAGAAACTTTTCCATTTCGGTTTTTTAATTGGCTATAATC
>JAZUEE010000257.1:0-8380 GCA_045639985.1 Bacteroidales bacterium | reverse complement strand
GGTATGACCGTGCAAGACGGGAAGTTTCTGAGCGGAAACCTGAGCTTCCGTCAATTGGTTTTTGCCACCAAACGGCATGAGCACGGTGGTAGCACCAATCGTTGCATCAAACATTTCAATAAGGCCCTTTTGGGAAGCCACATTCGGATTGGTCAGCACACTGACAGCTTTTTCCTGCATAGTGTCGCCTGTTACGGGTTGGCCTTCCAACACATTGTCGGGCACAGCGTTGATGACAACTTCCGTCTTTTGGCGCACGCCGTTGGTATTGATAAAGTCGCGGTTGAGATCAACGATGGTTTTGCCGCGCCACGTCATACGCAGGCGATTGGTATCAGTCACGTGGGCAATGATGTTGGCTTCGATATTTTCCTGACGGCAATAGTCGAAGAACACCTCGACGTCCTTGGGATCCACCACGACGCTCATACGTTCCTGTGATTCGCTGATGGCCACTTCTGAGCCATTCAAGCCTTTGTATTTTGTTCTTACGGTATCCAAATCGATATCCAAACCGTCGGCCAACTCGCCGATAGCGACGCTGACACCGCCAGCGCCGAAGTCATTGGACTTCTTCACTAAACGGGTTACTTCGGGGCGACGGAAGAGATGTTGGATTTTACGTTCTTCCGGGGCATTACCTTTTTGAACCTCAGCGGCGCAGGTATCGAGAGATTTCTCGTTATGTTCCTTGGAGGAGCCGGTTGCGCCTCCGATACCGTCGCGGCCCGTGCGTCCACCGAACATGATGACCACATCGCCGGGTTGCGGGGTGTCGCGACGCACGTGGTCAACGGGCGCAGCACCTACCACGGCACCGATTTCCAGACGTTTGGCCTGATAATCGTTGTGATAGATTTCGCGCACGTGCGTGGTTGCCAAACCAATTTGGTTGCCGTATGAGGAATAGCCGGATGCCGCACTTTTGGAAATCACGGATTGTGGGAGTTTGCCTTCGAGGGTTTCGCTCATCGGCGCATTAATGTTGCCGGCGCCAGTCACGCGGAGTGCCTGATAGACGTAGCTACGGCCGCTCAGCGGGTCGCGGATAGCACCGCCCACGCAGGTAGCAGCTCCACCAAACGGTTCGATTTCCGTCGGATGGTTGTGTGTCTCATTCTTGAACATCAACAGCCATTTCTCTATTTTTCCATCCACATCCACATCAATATAGATGCTGCAGGCATTGTTTTCTTCGGAAACCTCCATATCTTCCAAATTGCCGGACATCCGCTCGAACTTGCCATTGATGGAAGCCATATCCATCAAAGTCTGCGGTTTCACACGGTCCTTATAAACCTGCTTGCGCATTTCAAGGTAGTCGTTGTATGCAGCTTGGATTTGGTTTTGGAAATTGGAGGGTGTAAATGTAATATGGGCTAATTCTGTTTCAAAGGTCGTATGGCGGCAATGGTCGCTCCAATAGGTGTCCAACAACTTGAGTTCCGTATCGGAAGGCTCGCGTTTTTCTTCATTTTTGAAGTATTCCTGAATGAAACAGATGTCTTCCAAAGACATTGCGAAACCCATTTTCACGCGGAAAGCTTCCAATTCGTCTTTGCTCCATTGATTGAATTGTTCATAAACGGGAACATCCTGGACATCTGGATTTTCTGCCAATTCCAGCACACTCATATCTTTTTGGCGGGCTTCCACTTCATTAATGCAGAATTTCTTCACGCTGGCGAATTGCTCGGGAGTAAAATCCGCATCAAAGACATAGACCTTTGCACTCTTAATAACGGCTTCTGTTTTAGGGTCAAGAAGCGACAAGCACTGCATAGCGCTGTCGGCGCGTTGATCGAACTGGCCGGGTAAAAATTCCACGGCGAAATAGGTTTTGCCTTCCAGAGAAAAATCTTCATAAATATTATCCACCACCGGTTCGGAAAGCACGCCCACTTTGGCTCTTTCCAAAAGGATTTCATCCACATTGAAAATATCATAGACCACCAATTGGCGAAGGTTCTTGATATTCAAGTTAAAGTTATGATTAAGAGTTTCTTTCAAACCAACGGCTTCCACATCGAAGCCAGCTTTTTTTTCTACAAAAATACGAGCGTTGCGCATAATAATGGGGTTCAAAAATTAGGGCGCAAAGGTACACAAAAAATAGCCATGAAAACAACAAAAGATTGTGAAAAATTTGTCTTCTCCAAAGAGCTTTTCCCTTTAAATTATTATGTATGTTTGCGCCCCTATAATAAAACTGGTATTTTTCAGTTATTTAAACCTGTTTTTTTTGAATTATGAAAAAATTAAATCCAAATAAATTGGGGTTCCATATTTTGGTAGCAGCGGCAGGAACATTCGTTTTGATTTTGCTTGTGCTGTTGCTGCTGCGTATTTTCACCCGACATGGCAAAGAGTTTGAGATGCCAAGCTTTATCGGTCAAAATGCCGAAGAGCTAACACAACGTGGGAAAACCGAAGGGTTCGTTTTTGTAGTTAGTGACAACCTCTATGAAAACGGGAAAGAAGCCGGTTCTGTCTTAAAGCAGGATCCCGCCCCAGGTGAGAAAGTAAAAAAAGGTCGCAAAGTATATCTGACGGTGGCAGCGGCCGAGCCACCCACCATCAAGATGCCCGAATTGCACGACATATCCCTCCGGCAGGCACAACTCATCTTAGAATCTCAAGGGCTTATCCTTGACCATGTCATTGAAAAACCCAGTCCGTATGAGAACGCCGTTCTTGAAGTGCACTATCATGGGCACTCCATATCTGCCGGTACGGAAATCAAAATGGGCGAAAAAATAACTTTGGTTGTCGGCAAAGACATCAGTGATTTGCCAGAAGATGAAAATTCAGACGAAACGGAACCGCTTCCATAATTTTTCCTTTAATTTATGACGTTGAAATCTAACACAATCTTTGCTTTTTGGTGTATCCTGCTATCTTTCCCGCTATTGGCGACAGGTCAAGAATATATTACGGGATTGACGCAGAACCCCCTATTGCTGAAAAACAAGAGCCACGAGACTCAACTGAAGAGCTCAACGGCATTAAAATTACCCTTTGTTGAAGATTTTTCCAAAGGAACTGGGTATCCCAATGCCAACATGTGGCAGGACAAACAAGCTTTTATCAATAACACCTATCCCATCTTCCCCCCATCTATCGGAGTCGCCACATTGGATGCAATAGATGAACACGGGAAAATCTACCAACATGCGAGTAGGGAATCTTTCCCCGCAGACACCCTTACCTCCAACCTTATCCGTTTGGACAGCAATTTCACGCTGCATCGTCCTATGCGTGTCGCAGATTCCATTTATTTCAGTTTTTACTATCAACCTGGCGGAGGATGTAGAGTTTCTCCCGCTGTAGAATGGGAACGCATTGGCGACGCCCCCGAGTTTGACGACGAATTGATTCTTGAATTCGGTTATGCCACAGGAAATATGATTTTCACCGGCTTTGAATATGGCGAATATATTTTAGGTGACGAAGAGCACTACATCGCCGGTGACAGCATCGAAAATCCTTTTATGCCCGGCCGCTTTTATGTGTTTGAAAGCACGGCGTATCCTGGTGAAATCGTTATGATTCCTGCAGACTCCATCTTTGGCCCCGAATATATTTGGAATAGAGTTTGGCATTCCAACGGCTGCTCTCTTGACAGTTGGCTCACTGAAAACCCGTTACAATATTTCAAACAAGTACTGATTCCTATCACAGATGAACAATATTTCAGAAACAATTTCCAATTCCGTTTCCGTAATTACGCATCTTTAGATTTGGATTCTTGGAGCAGCAACAATATTGTGGGGTGGACATCCAATTGCGACCAATGGCACATCGATTACATACGTTTGGATGTGGATCGTTCTCAAAGCGACTTTTATCCCAATGATGTGGCTTTTGTATCACCCACTACATCAGCGTTACAGCTGTATCAATCCATGCCCTGGAATCAATATCGGTCAAGTGATATGGCCTCCCATTTTCAAAACGACCTTTCCAATCTATCAGCTTCCACGAAAAACACAGCTTATCACTATAGTGTCCGTAAAAACGGTGCCAATGTCTATACTTCGTTAGAAAACAACGAAAATGCGCATCCTTTTCATACAAACGGATTACATGACTATTCCTATCATGCCAATCCCGCCATTGACTTCATGTATGAATATGACAACCAAGACAGTGCCACTTTCATCATCACCCATATCTTTCGAATGGAAGGAGCCAATGATGAATTGAAAGAAAACGACACCTGTGTCTTTGAACAAAAGTTTTATAATTATTATGCTTATGATGATGGCACTGCGGAAGCCGGATACTGCCTACTCTCTTCGGAAGGAAACCCCGAATCTTCTGTTGCCGTTCAATTCAAATTGGCACAGCCAGATACGTTGAGATGTGTACGCATGTGGTTCAACCAAACATTAAACGATGAAAACGTGGATTATTTCACATTGAAAGTTTGGGACGATATCGATGGAAAACCCGGCGAAGAGATTTATTCTTTACCCGCACAACTGCCTCAATTTGCAACCGACTTCTTAGATTTTGTCAATTATTATCCCGAAGAGCCCATTCCCGTTTCCGGAACATTTTACATCGGATTCACACAGACACACAATACTCAGCTAAACTTGGGATTTGATCAAAACAATGACGCACGCGGACATTTTTTCTATAAGACATCCAACGATTGGCGCGAATCATTTTATAAAGGTGCCCCGATGATTCGACCTGTTTTAGGTGCTGCATACGACCACTCCGGCGTACAGACCCGTAAGGTTTCAGATATACGAATCTATCCAAACCCTGCGGAAGACAAAGTCTTTGTTGACTTTGACGATATGGAAATCCTACAATACCAGCTATTGGATATTTGCGGCCGAATTTTAGAAAACAAAACATTAAGCCAGCCATACATACAATTGGGAGAATATGTACCTGGAATGTATATCCTCAAAATCTATAAAGACAAAAAACTCCTCTCCACTGAAAAGATAATAAAACGATAGTTATGAAATTAAATCTTACCAGACCTTTAATATTTTTTGACTTGGAGACCACCGGCTTGAACGTCGGGAAAGACCATATCGTAGAAATCTCCTTGATAAAAGTTTTGCCGAGCGGCGAAGAAATCGAACGTACAGAACTCATCAATCCCGGCGTGCATATTCCAGAAGAATGTTCTGTCATCCACGGCATTTACGACCAGGATGTAGCCGACAAACCTACGTTCGACCAATTGGCAGATGATTTACTGGCGTTCATCGGAGATGCCGACCTTGCCGGATATAATTCCAACAAGTTCGACGTGCCCTTGTTGATGGAGGAATTTCTGCGTTGTGGCCGTAAATTGGATTTGCGCAACCGCTATTTGATAGATGTCCAGAACATCTTCCATAAGATGGAACCGCGCAACCTGATTGCCGCCTACAAATTCTATTGTGGCGGCGATTTGACCGAAGCCCATCACGCCAGCGCAGACACCCGTGCCACCTGCGAAGTCTTGAAAGCCCAACTGGAAAAATATGACGGTGTGGGATATACGGACGCCAAAACAAAAAGGACGTGTGTGCCGGTGCAAAATAACGTGAAGGCCCTTAGCACTTTCACACAGGAAACACATAATGTGGATATGGCCGGACATATTGTCTGGGATAAAGACCAAAATGCAGTCTTTAATTTCGGAAAACACAAAAATGTACCTGTGAAAGAAGTTTTTCTAAAAGAACCCGCATATTTTGACTGGATGATGAAAGCGGATTTCCCATTATATACAAAAGAAGTTATCACTCAATTCTATCATGAAGTCTGCTTAGAGAAAAAATTCGGAAGACATTAAAATAAAAAATTGATTCTTAACGATATAGCAGGAAAACGAGTCGTAAAATTGTCGGCTCGTTTTTTTGTGTGTTCAGCCATGGGAAAGAAGTACTAAAATGTGGAAAAATTATTCTTTTCAAGCATGATTTATTAATGAAATTATACTACATTTGCCCCCGCATTTCGGTGCCTTGTTTTTTTGTGTGTAAAAACAAAAAAATAAAATATATTATACTATAATTCAATAACTTACAAAAAATTAAAGTATGGAAAAAATTAAATCATTGGCAGATCTCAAAAAGAGAAGAGAACAACTCCAATCCAAGATTGATTTGCGTGAAGAAGGTGACAACGTAGAGAACCTGGTCCAAATCAAGGTTGCTATGGCTACCTGCGGTATCGCTTCTGGTGCAAAACAAACAATGGAAGCTATCATTGAGGAATGCAAAAACCAAAATGTCAAAGCTGTTGTAACACAAACTGGCTGTATGGGTTATTGCTATGCAGAACCTACAGTTGAAGTTAAAAAACCGGGTCAAGATCCTATCGTCTTCGGTCACGTTGACGTGAAGAAAGGTCAGGAACTCGTTACAAAGTACATCATGAACAATGAGATTTTGGAAGGTGTAATTCCTGTTAACTACGAAAAAATCGATAACAAATAATAAGGAGGTTTCCAATGGCAAATTACAAATATCACATTTTGCTCTGCGGCGGTACCGGTTGTACAGCTTCAGATAGCCCGAAAATCAAAGCTAATTTCGAACAAATTCTTGCAGAAAAGAATCTTGCCGACGACGTACAAGTAATCGCCACCGGTTGTTTCGGTTTCTGCGAAAAGGGCCCGATCGTTAAGATTCTGCCCGATAACACATTCTACACCCAGGTAAAACCTGAAGATTGCCGCGAAATCATCGACGAGCACATCGTTAAAGGTAGAAAAGTACAAAGATTACTTTATGAGAACCCTGAAAACAAGGAGCACATCTCCGACTCCAAACACATGGGTTTCTACAAAAAACAAATGCGTATCGCTTTGCGTAACTGCGGTTTCATCGATCCTGAAAACATCGACGAATATATCGCACGTGACGGTTACAAAGCTCTCGCTTCCGTTCTCGAACAAAATGATCCTAAGGCAACCATCGATCTTTTGAAGAAAGCTGGTTTGCGTGGTCGTGGTGGTGCTGGTTTCCCGACTGGCTTGAAATGGGAACTCTGCGCTAAAAACGCTGCAGATCAAAAATACATTATCTGTAATGCTGATGAAGGTGACCCCGGCGCATTTATGGATCGTTCCATCCTCGAAGGTGACCCTCACTCCATCATTGAAGCTATGGCTATCGGTGGTTTCTGTATCGGTGCTTCCATCGGTTTGGTCTATATCCGTGCTGAATACCCGCTCGCAATCCACCGCTTGCAAGTCGCTATCGAACAAGCTCGTGAATATGGCTTGCTCGGCAAGAACATCTTCGGTACAGACTTCAACTTCGACATCATCCTTCGCTACGGTGCCGGCGCATTCGTCTGCGGTGAGGAAACTGCTTTGATCCACTCTATGGAAGGTCAACGTGGTGAACCTACCTTCAAACCGCCATTCCCTGCAGTTGAAGGTTATATGAAGAAACCGTCCAACGTGAACAACGTTGAAACATACGCCAACATCCCTGTCATCATCAACAAGGGTTGGGAATGGTTCTCTTCAATCGGTACAGAAAAATCCAAAGGTACGAAAGTGTTCGCTTTGGCTGGCCAAATCAACAATGTCGGTTTGATCGAAGTCCCTATGGGTATCACACTTCGTGAAGTTATTTACGAAATCGGTGGCGGTATCAAAGGCGGACGCAAATTCAAAGCCGTTCAAACGGGTGGCCCTTCCGGTGGTTGCTTGACAGAAAAATTCCTCGATACTCCTATCGACTATGATAACCTTGTGGCTGCTGGCTCAATGATGGGTTCCGGTGGTATGATCGTTATGGACGAAACATCCTGTATGGTTTCCGTCGCTAAGTTCTACCTCGACTTCACCGTTGAAGAATCCTGCGGTAAATGTTCTCCTTGCCGTATCGGTAACAAGAGACTTTGCGAAATCCTCGACAAAATCACTAAGGGACAAGGTACAATGGAAGATCTTGAAAAGCTCAAGAATCTTGCAAAAGTTATCAAAGATACCGCTCTCTGCGGTCTTGGTCAAACTTCCCCGAACCCTGTTCTTTCTACTATCGACAACTTCTGGGATGAATACGTTGCTCACGTTGTTGACAAGAAATGTCCTGCCGGTCAATGCAAAGCCCTCAAACAATATGTCATCGATCCTGAAAAATGTAAGGGTTGTACGGCTTGCGCACGCAATTGTCCTGTCGGCGCTATCCACGGTACAGTTAAAATGCCGCATGAAATCGATCAAAATGCTTGTATCAAGTGCGGTACCTGTATTGAAAAATGTAAGTTCAACGCAATTAGTATTAAATAGTAAAAGGGTATTAATATGGATTTGATTAAATTAACAATAGATAATAGAGAAGTTGAAGTACCAAGAGGTACCACTATTCTTAAAGCCGCTAAAGGCATGGGTATCGATATTCCTACC
>JAZUEE010000256.1:0-13336 GCA_045639985.1 Bacteroidales bacterium | reverse complement strand
TCCACTACAGATGGCGGATTCTGTTTTTGACTTGAAACCTTTGCTTCTGCAACGAGCAGTTCGTAGGAGCCATCGTCTTTAATACGGTATCCTAGGGCATCAATACCACGTCCTGGCATATCATAACGTTCACGAGTACTTATATTTTTTGCCGGAATTACATATCGGCTACTTTCATCAAGTTTTTCTTCAAAATAATATGTAGTCAATAACTCTCCGAGGTCACTTCGATAAACATCTTTTACGGGATCAGGTCTACCTCCTTTTTCTCGTATCGGATCTACAAAGACAGAATTCTTCTTGACAACACTTTTTATTTGTGATAAATCAAAACCCGTTCCGAGTCTTTCGGATGCTTTAAGTACTTCATCAATAACATTAGGAGTTATCGCACCTCGTTGTACGACATATTTTTCGGCAAATTTGTCAATAAATTTGTCAAAAACTTTAATATCGATTTTATTAAAAATGTCTCCCATTGGATTTTCTATTCTTTATGGTTCTAACACCCAATAAAAATTGTCAGTTTTATAAGTTTCAATTCACATTTTTGACTTCTACCTCATCAATTTCTTCAAAATCTCATATTCTGATAATAGGATACTATTTCAACATGGGAAACAGGAATGAATCCTTCGCTCAAGCCTCCGCAGCCTGCAAACAAATCAATGAATGTGAACTTTTTCTGCGCCATTCCTTTTCTAATTTTACCGTCCGCCTATTCCCGTGTCGTCAGAAGATGAAATTTACCAGATTTAAATTGCTGAAAATAAAAGGAGTAGGTCTATGTTAATATATTATTCTTTTATCTTTTTTCCAAAAATATTAAGGCCGCAAATCTACACAAAAAAATCAAAATTCAGAGGCTGAAATTTCAAAAAAACGGGATCATCCGTTTCCGCCGTGTAAAGAGATTCCTACGCTTCGCTACGGAATGACGATGCACTGCAGGCGGGCAAAAAAGCGGCGACGGAAATGATACTGCGTGCCGCGGAACAACCACTCAAGCGGCAGATGGAAGTAAAGCGCCAGCGTCACTATCAGTTCTTCACAAGTCCAGAGTTCCTTTGGCCATACTTATTTAAACCCCTCGTTCCGTAATTCGTTTTTCTTTTTCAACTCAAGTTCCTGGGCAGTCCGTTCTACCACTTCCCGCAACTGATATGCAGCAACTCCGAGGGGCTTGTCGATGTCCTTAAGCGACCATTCCACGATGGTTTTATCGTAGGCCTTACAAATAATAAGTCCAACCGAAGGATTGTCGTCGTCTCGTTTGAGCAATTTGTCGGCTGCCGTAACATAGAAATTTATCTTGCCAGCAGACTCAGGCACAAACTTCACTGCTTTCAAATCGGCGGATGTTGTCGTCGAGCGTACTGCGGCTCCAATTGCCTTCAATGGTTTTGTTGATATAGAAAAGTGCCTCTTCTAACGAAGACACTTTGGATATTATCAATATGTGATGAAACCACGGAACTCTGCCGAAAAGATTTGGCATTTCTAATTGGCCAGCAGGTTGCTGACTAATTGCAAGTCCTAATTGGTCAGCAAGCTGCTGACCAATTGCAAGCGTTATTTGGTCACCAACCTGGTGGCCAATTGCAAAGCATTGACTATAAAAGCTATACCATCTGCGCATATACTTAACGTTGGTTTCCGAGAATCCTGTTTCATCAGGGAAAGCATTTCTCATATCCAAAGCGAATTGCTTGACTATGCCCTTGCCCCAATTTTCTTCAGGGTGCATCTCGGTGAGGTCTCTTCCTATGCTCCAATAAAATTCAAGCATAGCGGTATTGACCCGCACTATAGCCTTGGCCTGCGCCGCACGAAAGCGTGTCTTTACATCCGACAACCATGCAACATAATTCTTGTCGGCAACCATTCTATCTCTATTTACAAACGTAGGTTCATCCATTGTTTTCATATTATGTTATGTTCTTTGCAACTTGTTTTTTAATTCATTCTCCTGGTCAATTTCACCCGCATCCGCGCCTTGCGAACAAATCGATGAAAGTATATTTCTTCTGCACCATTCTTTCCCCTCAAAAATTTCAAGGCCGCAAATTTACACAAAAAAGTTTAAAATTCAGAAACAAAAATTTAAAAATTATCAAGGAGGTAACAAGCTACATGTTTCAGGTTTCAAGTTTCAGGCTTCAAGTTTCAAGCGAGTTTCTCCGAAAATCAAAGACCACACTTATAGGCAAAGGTTGCAAGTTTAACGATCAACGCCAAAGTCAACAGTCAAAGTTCTAAAAGCTAAAAGCCAACCGCCCACCTCACCTCTCCATCTGCGTAAAGAAAGCCTTGCCGCTTTCGGGCTGGGTGATATAGACGTCCATCGGGCCGACACTGCCGTCGGGGCCGGGCGCGTTGCAGCGAAAATGATACTGCGTGCCGTGGAACTTGCGTGTGGCCACGGAAACCGGCTGCGGCTTCACCATCTTGTAGTCGCCGGCAGCCTCCTGGAAGACCGCGCGGTCGGCATCGGTAAGTTTGCGCATCGCAGAATATTCCGGCTCTTTGATTTTGTCTCCCTTTATATAATCATTTTGCACCAAGAAGTAGGTCAGCTCGTCCTTGAGCGCATCCATACGCATAGCGCGAATGCCAAAGCCGGGGTTCAACGTCGCATCAGGGGTTTGCTGGCACAACCACGGGCCACTACGGCCAAAGCATCGATAACGTCGGCATCGGCGGCAGTCCACTGGAGGGTGGGCAGTTGGTCGGGACGAAGCCAGCGGTGGTCGAGGTGCTCTTTGCGGTTGAAGGTACGGTCAGCGGCATCGCAGAGCCAAAAGGAAAGCGTCACGGCAAGATCGGGATATTCGTGTTCAAGAGTCATGTAGTGCTCGCGAATCTCGACAGTATAGTCCATTTCCTCCTGCAGTTCGCGTTTGAGGGCTTGCTGTTCGCTTTCGCCGGGTTCGACCTTGCCGCCCGGAAATTCCCAGCGGAAGGAGGTATATTCGTGTTTGCCTTTGGGACGCTGCATACAGAGAATTTCTCCCTGATTTCGGATAATCGCAGCAACTACGTGGTAATGAGGTTTATTCATCGTATTATTAAAACACTAATTATCAATAAGTAACAATTTTCACATAAAACAATAATAGCAGCCGCAATGTAATTTTTTTTACCGACATTAACAATAAAAAATCTTTTACACCGCAACATCTTTTTAAATAACACCACGTTAAGTTTACAAAATTAATTAACATATAGAAAAATATTTTATCTTTGCGCGGTTTTTAGTTGGAAGCAAATCTGTGCGAATCTGAAACGAATAAATATTTGTTAGTGATTTGCAGAGATTCGTTTCCATTTCGGAAAGCCAATCGGAGCGATTCTGAAGCGAATAAATACAGCATTTGCTTGAGGTTCGCAGAGTTTGTTTCTGTAAAATAAATTAAATCATGACGAACACTGAACTACAAAGAAAAAGAATGTACCGAATTGTTGGTGCTGCGATGACACTTTACAATGAATTAGGTTTTGGTTACGCTGAGGCCATTTATCAAGAGTGCATAGCAATAGTATTTGACGAAATGGGGATTGTTTGGGAAAGTGAGGCACTTCTATCTATGTACTTCCACGATCACGAGCTTGTAAAAAAATATCGTGCAGACTTTGTTTGCTACAACGATATCCTCGTGGAAATCAAAGCCGTATCGGAATTACTCTCCGAACATCGAGCGCAGTTATTTAATTATATGCGCATCACACAGAAACATTTCGGCATCATCATCAACTTCGGGGAAGAAGGATATTTGCACGCAGAACGCTATCAATTCAATCCGAACACCAATAAGATGATGTTGGTTAAAGGATGATTGGGAAGCCAATCGGAGCGAATCTAAAGCGAATAAACACAGCATTCGCTTGAAATTTGCATGGATTTGCTTCTAATCATACTCGATGTCATCCTCAGCGGCGAGCCACTCCTGCCAATTTTCCTCTTGCTGATAACCTCGAGCAACGCGCGTGCCATTGAGCGCAGCCTCTACCCTACTCACACAATCGTCAAGATGTTTGCGGATGTCACTTTCCCAAAAGCGAAGTACGGTCCACCCTTCCCGCTCGAGCTGCTCCGTGATTTCACGGTCGCGTTGTTGGTTGCGTTCGATTTTGGCAATCCAAAATTCCCTATTGCTTTTGAGACGCCGTTTAGCTTCAGACCAATCTCGGCCATGCCAAAATTCGCCATCACAAAAAACGGCCACACGCTTACCAATAAAGCAGAAATCAGGATGGCCGGGGACACCATTCGCGTGCTTGCGATAACGAAGTCCGCGGCGCCACAACGTGCGACCCAAGAGCACTTCAATTGAGGTGTTCTTACTTTTATTATGACGCATACAACGCTTGCGCTGTTCAGGAGTGAGGCGATCCATTCTTTTCTACTTTAGATGTCCTCTCGTCTCACCAAGGGACTTGACAGAATGGGTAGCAGAGAAGTTTTGCCCATTTCAAATCGATGAACCGTATAATTATGCTCACTGATTTCCGTCACATTGTTCATTCTTCGAGCCAAGATATTTTCCTGAAATTCACCGATACGAATTTCTAAATCAACAAACAATCTTTGAACAAAATCCAATCGTTTTTTATCAGCAGCCGCTTTACTTTTCAAATTCAACAAATCAGATTCTCTTACCGTTTGGAAAGAAGACTTCGTTTTTAAAATCGTCTCAGTATATTCTGCAATTTCAAAATTCTTATCACAATAAAGCAATATAAGATAATCGTAATCCGTACAAGCACATTTAAACGTAGAATTTCCCTGTTTATTAAACAAATAACATTCCTCGTCAAACAAAAAACCGCCTAAAAGAGGATTTGAATTTCTGCCTAAATCTTGTGCGTTTATCGTAATACGATTGGGCATCAGCACCAAGTTGGCACCGTTCCCTACATTGAGCATGGAAAAAAATGACGGAAATACTCTATTGGGCTCATCAAGAAGCGGTGTAAGATCATCCAAAAAGGCAAACGGTTTATGGAACATTTTCGATAAAGACAAGGCCATTCGGATGGGTTGTTCCGAAGATTTAACAAAAAAAACATCATAATTTTTCGACTGACCAAAACCTTCCAGCCAACCAACACTTTTAGCAACGACTTTCCTCATTTTTATTTTCCATAAGCGGCTGCAAAAATAACATTTTTTATTACTTTTGCGGCCGTTTTCCTTATAGTAGGAAAATCGTGTATATATCTTTTAAAAACACTGATTATCAAATAATTAAATTTAAATATATTGTTTATGACAACAGAAAAACAAATTCAAAACAAAGAAGACCTCGTCGTTCGCTTCGCAGGTGACTCTGGAGATGGCATGCAGCTTTCCGGCACGCTGTTTTCAGATGCTTCCGCCCTTACGGGCAACGACATTGCCACATTCCCGGACTATCCCGCAGAGATTAGAGCTCCACACAACACTATCGCCGGCGTATCCGGTTACCAAGTCCACGTTGGCAAAAACATTTACAGTTCTGGCGACAAATGCGACATCCTCGTAGCCATGAACCCCGCATCTTTCAAATCCAACCTCAAATGGGCAAAGAAGGGTGCAACCGTCATTGTTGACATCGATACTTTCACCGATGAGGCAATGGAAAAAGCAGGTTACACGGAGAATCCGTTCACAGACGAACTCGAACGCGCCTACACCATCATCAAAGCCCCTGTAACTTCATTCACACAACGCATCGGCACCGAACTTGGCGCAGACAAGAAAACATACGACAAATGCCGTAATATGTTCGCTTTGGGCATCATCTTCTATGCCACACACAAGACTTTGGATCAGACATTCGCCTATCTTGAGCGCAAATTTGCCAAGAAACCCGATGTCGTCAAATTGAATAAAGCCGTCCTCACAGAGGGATATGAATATGCAGACAAATTGGAAGTGATGCACTCCCACATTTTCGAAGTGGCACACGCCGAAATGCCCAAAGGACGTTATCGCAACATCACCGGCAACGTAGCTACCGCTTGGGGTTTGCTCGCAGCTTCCGAACGTTCCGGCCGCAGACTGTTTTTGGGTTCCTACCCTATCACGCCGGCAACAGACGTAATGGTTGAATTAGCTAAGCACAAATCTTTAGGTGCACGTGTTTTCCAAGCCGAAGACGAAATCGCCGGCATCTGCTCCGCCATTGGCGCTTCCTACGCTGGCGCATTGGCCTGCACATCCACTTCCGGTCCGGGTCTCTCCTTGAAGAGCGAAGCACTCGGTTTGGCTTGTATGGTAGAACTTCCGCTCGTTGTTGTAGATGTACAACGTGGTGGTCCTTCCACAGGTCTTCCTACCAAGACGGAACAATCCGACCTCAATCAGGCACTTTACGGCCGTAACGGTGAAGCTCCCCTCGTAGTTGTAGCCGCTTCTTCCAGTGCAAACTGCTTCTATTGGGCTTACAACGCAGCCAAAATCGCTCTCGAGCACATGACTCCCGTTATTTTGCTCACCGACGGTTATCTTGGCAACGGTTCACAGCTCTTCCGCATTCCTAAGACTGCTGATCTTCCGAGCATCACACCGAGATTGGCTACTCCGAACGATCCGAACTATCGTCCGTTCCGCCGCGATGCCGAGAAATTTGCTCGTGAATGGGCACTTCCCGGAATGGAAGGTCTCAGCCATCGTGTAGGTGGTTTGGAAAAATGTCCAGACGGCCCGCTCAGCACCGATCCTGAAAACCACGCTTTGATGGTTCACAACCGCCAAGAAAAAGTCAACCGCGTAGCCAACTACATTCCTGATCAGGAAGTCAGCGGCAACCCTGACGCAGATCTTCTCGTCATCGGTTGGGGTGGCACATCCGGTGCTCTCACATTGGCAGTAGAAGAATTGAACAAAGAAGGCAAAAAAGTGGCCTACACTCATTTCAACTACATTTGCCCGCTGCCAAAGAATACTGGCGACATTCTTCGCAAATACAAGAAAATCGTCGTTTGCGAGCTTAACAACGGCCAGTTCGCAGGTTATCTCCGCACTCAGTTCCCAGAATGCACTATGACCCAATACAACAAGATCATGGGTCTCCCATTCGAAGTTGGCGAACTGAAAGCTGAATTTGAAAGATTACTTGCCAAATAAATTCATTAACACAACACTTTAAATATAAGTATTATGGCAGAAAGACATTTTGTTCCCAAAGCGGATCGAGAATATACAAAAGCTGATTTCACCAGCGATCAAATGGTAAAATGGTGTCCGGGCTGCGGTGACCACGCAATCCTCACCTCTCTTCTGAACACATTTCCCAAAACCAACCATAAGAAAGAGAATATCTGTATGGTATCCGGTATCGGATGTTCATCACGTATTCCTTATTATGTGGACACATACGGATTCCACAGCATCCACGGACGTGCCTGCGCTATCGCAACAGGCGTAAAGTTAGCCAACCCTGCTCTTTCCGTATGGGTGAATATGGGCGACGGTGACTCTATGGCTATCGGTGGCAACCACCTGATTCACGCCGTACGTCGTAACCAAGACCTCAACATCACCATCTTCAACAACGAAATCTACGGTCTTACCAAAGGTCAATACAGCCCCACCACCAAGTTCGGCCAAGTGACCAAGACTTCACCTTACGGCACTATCGACTATCCGTTCAATCCTGGCGAACTCGTGATGGGCGCACAAGGCACTTTCTTTGCACGCGCATTGGACTGTCTCCCTCCGCTCACCACTGACATCATGACACGTGCCGCTCAACATGACGGAACCAGCGTGGTTGAGGTTCTCCAAAACTGTATGATCTTCAACGACAAGACACATGCAGCCATCACAGACAAAGCTGTACGCGACGACAAGACCATCATCCTCGAACACGGCAAACCTATGATTTTCGGTAAAGAGAAAAACAAAGGTATCCGTTTCAACGGCCGCTGCCTCGAAGCCGTCACCATAGGCGAAAACGGCATCACCATCGATGACATTATGATTCACGATGAGACGACTGAAGACACTGGCATCCACATGATGTTGGCCCGCATGAGCGGCGATCTTCCTGTTGCCATCGGCGTCATTCGCAACGTGAAGAAAACATCCTACACCCAATTGTATGAAGACCAAATGGATGAACAAATGGCCAACGGTAAATACAAATGCGTGGATGATCTCCTCAACAGCGGCGACACCTGGGAAGTTGAATAATTCATCATCTCTCTAATATTAAAAAAACGGATTCCCAAAGAATCCGTTTTTTTTATGACACAAAAAAAAGTCCAAGTAAACTTGGACTTTTTTCATAAGCATACTATATTATTAATTATGCATACGTGCATTAATCTTATCATTCAATTCCTGAGGAACCGGTTTCTGCAATTTGACCATAACTTCGCGAAGATGTCTGTTGTTTTCCAAATTGTCAGAATTGATATCGTAAGCTTTCTGACACCATTCATACGCTTTTTCCACAGCAATTTTCATTGCATCAGAATTTCTTAAAGCAATAGCTTCATTATATTTCTTTTCTTTGATAAGAGCACCTGCCTGTTCGTCAATGGAGTACATTTCTTCGTAGAAACGGTAACCCATCTGTTCATTCAATTTGAAATCTTTAGGATTTTTTTCCAAAGCAGCAGTAAGAATCTGTTCGGCTTTTTCAAAAGATTTGTAGTTGCTTAGATAGTTTGCGCAATTGGCAATCATGTTCAAATCATTCGGATTGCGAACAATGGCGGAATCACAAAGTTCCATCAATTTTTCACCTTGGTTTGTCAAAGAGTAATAGTTCATCAACATTTCCATAAAGCCGCTTGATGCCTGTTCTGCTGAAGGAACGTTTTTCATAGCTTTTGTAACAGTTTCGCCGCAATGCAACGTATCTTTCATATCCGAATATGTATAATACAATTCAATGTAGGCATCCGTATAATCCTTTTTGCTATTGGTAGCTTTTGCAAACATAGCAGCCGCATTTTCATTGTCTTTCATATCATCTCTATAGATAAAAGCCAATTGCATATAAGCCAAAGCAGCATTTTTGGAAGCTCTTGCCAACTCAAAGTTTTTAGCAGCAATGGTGAAATTTTCTATTGCTTTTGGATTATCACCTTTCTGTTTTGCAGCCACACCCATTTCATAAAATGGTTGTGCGCACAATCTCTGACCTTCTTGAGCACCTAACATACCAGTCTTCGGTTGAACTTTCGGATCAAGTTCCAATGCTTTCACAAAAGCCTCATTGGCAATGGTAAGAGCATCCGGATAGCGAGGGGTATAATTCGGATCAGCTGATTTTTTCTTTTGGTCAGAATCATACAATTTAACATAGACATTGGCCTTCATCAACCAAACTTGAGCATTATCTGGATAAGCTTCCATACATGTTTCAATGAACTTTTTGGCTTTGGGGGCCTGGTTTTGTCTCAAGCACTGCCATGCATCTTCGACGCAGGTTTGTGCAAACATAGTCGAACTTACAAACAAGACGGCTACAAGAACAAATAACTTTTTCATTTTTTCAAAAATTAAAGGTGATTACTAAATTTATTTATCTATTTCTTTGATTAATTTATCAATTTCGTCGTATTTTGGCGATTGTTGGCGAGCGTAAATGGCTTTCAACGTATTCAGCAAATTTAAATCCTGAGGTTCCAACAATCTGGCCTTTTCAAAAAAAGATGCTGACTTTGCCATTTCCAGATTAGATTGTTCCTTATATTTTGCCGCCTCCGTACTATTCGGATTGCTGATAGCTAATTGATTATACTGATTGAACGATTTTTCGGAAATATTATAATAGCAAACTCCTAAATTGTACAAAACCACAAAATTGTTGGGAGATATAGCATTTGCCTTTTCAAGTAGAGATACGGCCTGCTCGTAATTTTTATCCTTGATATAGAAATTGGAAACATTTACAAATTCGTCGGAATTATTCAAACTATTTACGGATATGTTGTTCAGCAAAGATTTTGCCATTATACTATCACCTAACCAATAATAATAATCTATTTCAGCAATTTTAACACTCACATCGTTTGGCAACTTAGATTTTGCCATTTCAACAGTTCGTTTAGCCGATGTTTGATCATTCTCTTTTTTATAAGATTCCATCAAACGGATATAGACGTACGGGACTTGTGAACCGTCATCGATTGCCTTTTGATAATAGGGTCTCAAATCTGATTTGTCCCCCATAGCTTCCAACGTATAGGCGTAATAATAATAAAGGTCGCCGTTCATCGGATATTGAGGTTTGTCCATTTCGTATGAAGCGATACCCTTTTCAAGCGTACTTTTTGCTCCAGTATAGTCTTTGGCAATCAGTTGGTCAACGCCACGAACCAACAACAACGGATAGAGCTGTTTAAGTGCCTCTTGCGCAGAAAACATATCCATCGCTTCTGCATTCGCATTTATTTCCTTGGCTTTTGTAAAAGCATTATAAGCTTCTACCGGAGCATCTGGGAATAAGATCTGATATTGGGAATCTTTTTGCTTGGCGCTATATTCTTCATTAGCTAAAAAATAATAGATATTTCCTTTATAGAGCCAAGTTTGTGCTTTCGTGGTTAGCTTTTCGTCTTGAACACAAAGATCTATAGCTTCCTTTGCTTTGACAAAATCCTTGTCATAATAAAAGTTATAGGCCTTTGTCAAAGATGCCTTCTGAGCTGTCACACTCAGAAGACATCCACATATCATAAAGAATAAGAATACTTTTTTCATATCGTAAAAAAACAGGACTATGACTCTGTTGTTTCATCAGAGTTTAATGAATTCTCGGCATTTTCTACATTATTATCCTCCAAAGGAGCACCCGTAGTATTCACTTCTTCCTCCTCCTCATCTTCCTGTCGCGGAACTTCGCAGACTGCTGCAATAATATCGTTTTTACGAAGATCTATCAATTTGACGCCTTGCGTATTTCTACCCAAAATACGAAGTGTGTCCACATGTAATCTAATAGCGATACCTGAACGATTGATTATCATCAAATCATCGTCATCTGTAACATCTTTAATAGCAATCAGATTACCTGTTTTTTCCGTAATTTTAATAGTACTCACACCCTTTCCGCCACGATGGGTAATTCGATAATCCTCCAACAGAGAGCGTTTTCCATAACCATTTTGAGAAACTATCAACACATTGCTTCGATGATTATCGATAGCCAACATGCCTATCACGCGGTCTTCCTCATTATCCAACATGATACCGCGCACGCCAGAAGCTGTTCTACCGATAGCGCGAAGTTCTTCATTCTCTTTGAAACGGATAGCACGTCCAGAATGGAGAGCCATCATGATATCGCTGTTGCCGTCAGTAAAACGAGCGGCCAACAATCTATCGCCTTCACGCACATTGATAGCAATAATACCCTTCTTGCGCGGATGAGAATAAGCATCAATGTTTGTTTTCTTAATAACACCTTTCTCTGTACAAAGAATAATGAAATGATTATTGATATAATCCGGATCGGATATACTCTTCAGATTGACAATAGCGCATACCTTGTCGCCCTCTTCGATTTGGAGAATATTCTGAATGGCGCGACCCTTGGACGTTTTAACGCCTTCAGGAATTTCAAACACACGCAGCCAGAAGCACTTACCCTTTTCAGTAAAGAAAAGCAGGTAGTTATGGTTTGTCGCCATGTACAGATGTTCGATAAAGTCTTCTTCACGAGAACTACCGCCACGAGAGCCCTTACCTCCACGATTCTGCACTTTATATTCAGCCAACGGAGTACGTTTGATATAGCCAAGATGGGAAACGGTAATAGCTACTTCTTCATCCGCAATCGTATCTTCCACTCTAAATTCGGAAGAATTGTATTCGATTGGAGAAAGACGGTTATCACCATACTTGTTTTTCATCTCCTGAAGTTCAGTCTTAATAATTTCCATACGAAGATGTTCGTCAGCGAGAACTTCCTGCAAATAAGCAATAAGCTTCAAAAGATCGTCATATTCGTTTTGGAGTTTTTCTCTTTCCAGACCAGTAAGTTGTCTGAGTCGCATTTCAACGATGGCCTTAGCTTGGATTTCAGTAAAATCCCATTTTTCCATCAAGCCGTTTTGGGCATCTTGCACGGTATGAGATGCGCGAATGAGGGCGATAACTTCGTCAATGATATCAAGCGCTTTAAGGAACCCTTCAAGGATATGGGCGCGGGCCTGTGCTTTTTTAAGATCGAAACGGGCACGGCGAGTTACCACATCATGACGATGCTTGACATATTCCACAATCAAATCTTTAAGGTTCAGCGTCATCGGACGGCCATTGACCAAAGCGACATTATTCACACTGAATGAAGACTGCAAAGCGGTCATCTGATAAAGTTTGTTCAGAATCACTTCTGGAACGACATCACGACGAAGGTCATACACGATACGAGTACCATTTCTCTTGTTGGATAAGTTTTCAATATTCGTAATGCCATTGATTTTATCCTCTTTCACCAATTCCGCGGTATGTTTAATCATATCAGAAGGATTGACCTGATACGGCAGAGAGGTAACGATAATGCGGTTTTTGTTTTTATCGGTTTCAAATTCCGCATGGCCGCGCATAACAATACGTCCGCGACCTGTCATAAAGGCCTCTTTCACGCCTTGATAGCCGTAAATCATACAGCCCGACGGGAAATCGGGGGCCTTTATATAATGCATGAGTTCTTCAATGGAAATATCGTTATTGTCGATATAGGCACAGATACCGTCGCAAACCTCACCGAGATTGTGGGGAGCCATATTGGTAGCCATACCCACCGCGATACCGGCAGAACCATTCACTAACAGATTAGGGATTTTTGAAGGAAGAACGGTCGGTTCGGGAATAGAATCGTCGAAGTTAAGTGTCATATCAACCGTATCTTTTTCAATATCGGCCACCATATCTTCGGCAGACTTACGAAGTCGGGCTTCCGTATAACGCATAGCTGCCGGGCTGTCGCCATCCACAGAACCGAAGTTACCTTGTCCATCAATGAACGGATAACGCAAAGACCAAGGTTGTGCCATACGCACCATAGCATCGTAAACAGCGGTATCGCCATGCGGATGATATTTACCTAACACCTCACCCACGATTCTGGCAGACTTTTTATACGGTTGTGTAGAAACGATATTGTTGTCCCACATTGCATAAATGATACGACGTTGAACAGGTTTCAATCCATCGCGAACATCAGGCAGGGCACGAGAGACAATTACGGACATGGAATAATCTATGTAAGCCGTTTTCATTTGGTTCTCAATATCGACTTGCACGATTTTTTCTCCTAAGTTTTCTTCTTCTATCATTCTTATGTAATTTTAATTTCCTCTAACTAATTGTTCCTCAAAGTATTATACTTTT
>JAZUEE010000255.1:0-4404 GCA_045639985.1 Bacteroidales bacterium | reverse complement strand
ACGTTTGATATCTCCATCCTCGAACTCGGCGACGGCGTATTCGAAGTGAAGTCCACCAATGGTGACACCCATCTCGGCGGTGATGACTTCGACCACAAAATCATTGACTGGTTGGCTGAAGAGTTCATGAAAGACTTCAACGTTGACCTTCGCAAAGACGCCATGGCTCTCCAACGTCTGAAAGAAGCCGCTGAAAAAGCCAAAATCGAGCTTTCTTCTTCCAACTCCACAGAAATCAACCTGCCGTACATCATGCCTATCGACGGTGTGCCTCAACACCTCGTACGCACATTGACTCGCGCACAATTCGAGCAACTCTGCGACGACCTCATCCGCGCAACCATCGAACCTTGCAAAAAAGCCCTCAGCGATGCCGGCTACAGCACATCCGACATTGACGAAGTCATCCTTGTGGGCGGTTCCACCCGTATCCCTGCCATTCAGGAAATCGTGGAGAAATTCTTTGGCAAAGCTCCGTCCAAAGGCGTCAATCCTGACGAAGTGGTCGCTATCGGCGCCTCCATTCAAGGCGGCGTACTCACTGGTGAAGTCAAAGACATCCTCTTGCTTGACGTTACTCCGCTGTCCCTTGGTTTGGAAACCCTCGGCGGCGTGATGACCAAACTCATCGAAAGCAACACGACCATTCCAACCAAGAAAACGGAAACCTTTACTACGGCAGTTGACAATCAAACATCCGTTGAAATTCACGTTCTGCAAGGCGAACGCCCGATGGCCGCTCAAAACAAGAGCATCGGCCGCTTCCACCTCGACGGCATTCCTGCCGCTATGAGAGGCGTACCTCAAATTGAAGTCACCTTCGACATCGATACAAACGGCATTCTCAGCGTAACCGCTAAAGACAAAGCATCCGGCAAAGAGCAGAAAATCAGAATAGAAGCTTCGTCCGGTCTTTCCGATGATGAAATCAAGAGAATGAAAGCTGAAGCAGAAGCCAACGCTGATGCCGACAAGAAGGCCAAAGAAGAAATTGACAAACTCAACAGTGCAGACTCTTTGGTTTTCACCACTGAAAAGCAGCTCAAGGAATTCGGAGACAAAGTGCCCGCTGACGACAGAGCAAAAATCGAAGCAGCAGCAGCCAAACTGAAAGAGGCACATGACAAGAAAGATTTTGCCGCCATCGATGCTGCCACCGCAGAATTGCAGAACGCATGGCAGGCCGCATCCGCCAAGATGTACCAACAAGGCGGTGCTGGAGCTCCCCAAGACCCGTTCGCAGGTGCCAACCCAGGTGCTGGCACACAAGGACCTCAAGGCGGTGCCCACAACAGCAACGACCAAGAAGTTCAAGACGTAGATTTTGAAGAAGTTAAATAATAATTCATAATTCAAAATCCCTAATTAAAAAAAGGTTGCCGGACGGCGACCTTTTTTTGTATCTTCGCGGCCTCAAACAAAATTATTATTTCAATGGAAAAAAATACTATTAAAGCCCTTCTGCTGATAGTTATAACATTATTCAGCACAGCTATTTATGCACAAAATAAAATGTCATACCGTACACTTGGCAAAACTAACATGAAAGTCAGTGAAATCGGTATCGGATGCAGTTGTTTCGGCAAACTATCTGCGGACAACGCCGTCGGTTTTATGGATTCCTGCATCAAATACGGCGTCAATTATGTGGACATTTACGATTCCAATCCTTTAGTTCGTGACAATCTCGGATTCGCTTTGCGCGGTCGCCGCGACAAAATGAACATTCAAGGTCACATCGGCGTTTGCTGGCAAGACGGACAATACAAACGCACACGCAATCTTGCCGAAGCCAAAGCAGGATTCGAAGATCTTCTCAAACGTCTTAACACGGACTACATCGAAGTAGGCATGATACACATTGCCGACGATATGGAGGATTGGAATGTCATTAAAAACGGAGACCTTATGAAATATGCTCAACAGCTCAAAGCTGAGGGTAAAATCAAACACATCGGATTAAGCAGTCACAATGCCGTTGTTGCTTTGGAAGCAGTTAGGAGCGGTCTTATCGAAGTCCTCATGTTCAGTATCAATCCCGCTTTTGACCTCATGCCTGGCGACGCCAACATCTGGAAAACCTCTTTGGATGGTTCACAACACAACATCGACTCTATACGTTCCTTATTATATAACACCTGCGAACAAATGGGCGTCGGCATTACCGTCATGAAGACTTTCAACGGTGGACGCCTGTTAGACGAGAAAAAATCACCCATCCATGTCGCTTTGACGGAAAGCCAATGTATCCAATACGTTCTTGATAGACCGGCAGTTGCCTCCGCATTGGTTGGCGCTTCCAATGTGGAAGAACTGATGGCCGACCTTCATTATATCAACGCCACCGAAAAAGAGAAAGATTATTCCGTAGTTTTCTCACAAACAGGCTATTGGAAAGGCCAGTGCATTTATTGCGGACATTGTGCACCTTGTCCGGCAGGCATCAACATCGATAAAGTAAACAAACTGCTTGACCAAGCCGAAGCCGAGGGAAAAGTAACTCCTGAAATGCAAAAGGAATACAACGCCCTTGAGCATAAAGCCAGCGAATGTTTCGGTTGTGGAGCATGTGAGAACCGCTGTCCCTTCGCCGTTCCCGTCCGTGAAAACATGAAAAAAGCCGCACAACGATTCGAGCACAAATAACAAGCAATTAAGCTATTAAGTTATTAAGCTATTTGATTACTATAAAAAATTAAACCTTAAATTTTAAACTTTACCTCCCCTCGCCCCAACCCTTAAAAGCACTCATCTTTATGCAAATATCCAAACTCAGAAACATAGGTATCGCCGCGCACATTGACGCAGGCAAGACAACCGTATCCGAACGAATATTATACTTCACCGGCGTAAACCGCAAGGTTGGTGAAACTCATGACGGGCAAGCCACTATGGATTTCATGAAGCAGGAGCAGGAGCGTGGTATCACCCTCGCTTCCTCCGCCATCACCGCATCCTGGAACGACCATCAAATCAACCTCATAGACACTCCGGGGCATGTGGATTTCACTATTGAGGTGGAACGTTCCCTACGTGTCATCGACGGCATGGTCGCCGTGTTCTGCGCCGTAGGTGGCGTGGAGCCGCAAAGCGAGACCGTCTGGAACCAAGCCGACAAATACCGCGTCCCGCGCATTGCCTTTGTCAATAAAATGGACCGCACCGGCGCCGACTTTAACGAGGTGGTCGGACAGATGAACAAATACTTAGGTGCCAATGCCATGCCCATCCATCTGCCCATCGGTTCCGAGAGTGAATTTCAAGGCATGATAGACCTGGTCAAGATGCAGGCCATCACATTCAACGAAAAGGAACGCATTGTGAGCGACGTGCCCGCCGAATTGCTTGCTGCCGCAAAAGAAGCGCGACGCCAGATGATTGAAAAACTGTCCGATTTCAATGATGATATCGCCATGCTCTATTTGGAAGACGGCGAAATCAGCGAAGAGCTGTTGAAAAAAGCCATTCGCGAAGCCACCATCAAATTGTTAGTGACGCCCGTCCTATGCGGAGCTGCCTATAAAAACAAAGGAATCCAACTGTTATTGGACGCCATTGTTGACTACCTCCCCTCCCCCACGGACATCGGTGCCGTGATGGCGAGCGATCCTTACGATGAGGAACATACGCTGCAACGGAATCCCTCCAACAACGAGAAATTCTCCGCCCTCGCTTTCAAACTCATCAACGACCCTTACGTGGGACAACAGACCTTCATCCGAATATTCAGCGGCAAACTGACTAACGGCATGAGCGTATTCAACACCAACAAGAGCAAAAACGAGCGCGTGGGCCGCATTTTCCGTATCAAGGCCAAAGAACGTGAAGAAATCACAGAAGCCAGTTGCGGCGAAATCGTCGCCCTCGTTGGCATGAAATACACCCGCACGGGCGACACCCTGTGCGATGAAAGCCAGCCCGTCCTATTAGAGTCCATCAACGTACCGCCCGCCGTCATCGAAATGAAGGTCAACCTTGAAGACAAAAAAAGCCGTGACAAATTAGGCGAGGCCTTGGCCAAATTGACCAACGAAGATCCTTCATTCCATTCCCATTATGATGAGGAAACAGAAGAGACCATCATTGCCGGTATGGGCGAATTGCATCTCGAAATCCTCGTAGAACGCATCCGCGACGAGTTCAAAGTGCCTATTTCCGTCGGAGAACCGTCCGTCTCCTTCCGCGAAACCATCACCACTGAAGTGGAGAATGCCTACAAACACTCCAAGCAGACCGGTGGCAAAGGGCAATTTGCCAACACGGTCATCCGTTTCGAGCCAAATCCAGGCAAGGGTTTTGAGTTTGTCGATATTACCAAAGGCGGTGTGATTCCCAAAGAGTACATTCCTTCTATTGAAAAAGGGCTCCGCAAGGCCATGGAAAAGAGCCCTATTGCCGAATATC
>JAZUEE010000254.1:0-14702 GCA_045639985.1 Bacteroidales bacterium | reverse complement strand
CCCTATTTTTGCATCCTTATCTCGTAACAACTTCACACGTACAATGAAAAGACATTTTACGCTCTTATCTGTCCTCGTTCTTGTGGCTTTCCGACTGGCCGCACAGCACGTGGACACCCTATACATTTACGAGCCAACCGTGGAATATGACACCGTTTTCGTGCACGACACACTCTGGATTCATGACACTCTGCATCTGCAAAATCAGGGTGTTAGGGAAACTAAAAGCACAAAGTTAAGATGCGCGCCCAACCACATTGGGACAGTGACAAATTACTGAGCAAAAATGAGTTCCGCTTTTCGCTTAACGACCCAATGGGAATGATTTTCAGAAACAAGCACGATTTTGTATTTTGTTATCCCAATGGAAAAGAAATCCCAAACGAGTTAGGCGTAACCGGCATAACGCCGATATTTTCATTGGATTATCACTACCGTGTTTCCAAATGTTTTTGGGTCGGGGTTTCTATAAGCTATGGCCATTACGAAGACCTCCGACTACTTTTCGATTTCTATGAATATGGGCTAAGATTTCCTATTGGAAACAAGACTGTTCAAACCAACGACCTCTCCATAATGCCAGAAATCCGTATTTCCTATTTAAACCGCCCACACCTCACCCTTTATTCATCTTTAGCAGTGGGTTGCACTGCTGTTATAGGTATTACCTCGTATGATTATCTTGACTTTAACTTGAGCCACGTACATTATTATGGAATGCACATGCCACAAAGACAATTTTAAAACATCTATTCCGCATTCCAGTTCACCGCTTTCGGCCTCAAAGCCGGAGCCAACCATTGGTTCGGCAGTGCGGAATTGGGTGTAGGATGCAAAGGTTTTGCCTCTTTGGGTGTAGGATATGAGTTTTAAATTTACAACTGTAAAATTCTTATAGTCAAAAAAATTAACCGTATGAAAAGATTTTCTTTTATTGCTTCATTTGCCGCATTGATGATTACATTGTTATTCTCCTCTGGTTGTAAAAGAGTAAAAACGTGCCAATGTTTCTCCGGAGCCAGCTATGAGATTATCGATTCAACATACACCGGTGCTATTCCTGATAATTGCTATCTGTTCTCGTTTGAAACAACAAGCGAATGTTCCAATTGGAGTTCCTACGACACCATCGGCCATCCATACGACGAATGGTTTATTGAGCACCATTATGTAGATTGTTCCGAAATAGAGACAACGAAAAAGTAGGGATTTTTCGAATGGTTTGCCGTCTTTCTTGATACCCTTTGTACAAACCAACGAGAAACAACTTCAAGACAAGCATTAATATAAGAGCTGGTGTCGAACATGCCGACACCAGCTCTTCATCATTATAGATTCATTAATTATCTTGTAGCGTCGATAGCTTGTTTGATCAATTGGAATGTGCGTTCCGGATCGTTGTCAAGACCGACGGAGAAACGGATAAGGCCTTCGCTCATGCCCATTTCCTTTTGGATATCTTCAGGAACTTCGGAAGAGGTAGATTTACCAGAGTTAGAGAAGAGGGTCTTGAAGTAACCCAAGCTGACGGCGAGGTAACCAACGCCGAGTTCCTGCATTTTTTCCATAATAGCGGAAGCTCTGTCAGCTGTACCCATATCGATGGAAATCATACCGCCGAAGCCGTATTCTTCATTCATCATAGTCTTGAACAATTCGTGGTCAACGTGTTCAGGAAGGCCAGGGTAGTTGTATTTGATACCGGTTTCTTTGAAGCGTTTTGCCAAGTACATAGCGTTTTCGCTGTGTTTCTTCATACGGATATGAAGGGTGTGCAGATTCTTTTGGATGCTGGAAGCACGGAAAGAATCCAAGACAGGACCGAGCAACATGGCAGTACCGTCATTCACGTCAATCAAAGAGTTGATGTATGCGGCAGAACCACAAATGGCACCAGCCACACAGTCATTCATACCATTGACATATTTGGTCATACTATAGATAACCACATCAGCACCAAGACGATACGGCGAGAAAATCATCGGAGTGAACGTGTTGTCAACCAACAATTTTGCACCAGCAGCATGAGCAATCTTAGAAAGTTCGGGAACGTTGGCGATACGAAGCAAAGGATTGTTCATTGTTTCCGTATAGAGGACCTTTGTGTTAGGGCGAATAGCAGCCTTAACAGCATTCAGGTCTTGCATATTAACGAAAGTAACTTCAACGCCGAATTTCTTGATGTAGTTGTTCAAGAAGGCGAAAGTACCACCGTAGGTTGTCATACTGGAGACGATGTGATCGCCAGCTTTCACTTCGTGCATCAAAGCAACGGTGATGGCAGCCATACCGGAACCGGTAGCCCATGCGCATTCTGTACCTTCCATAGCAGCCAATGATTCGCAGAGAGCCATTGCGCTCGGATTCCAATGTCTGGAGTACAAATAGTAACCTTCGGTCTCACCGTGGAAAGTATCCGTCATAAGGTGAGCTTTTTCAAACATAAAGGTTGCGCTATCGTTGATAGCTGGGTTGACGCCACGGTAAGCATCTTTTTTGTCCAACTTTTCGATGTTGGTTGCGGGATCAAATTTTTCCATATTGATTTTATTTGTTGAATTTATTTGTTAATACTTCGGTTATTTTTCTTCTTTCTTATCTCCTTTAAAAGAAGAGGTGATTTGGCCCAGCGCATCTTTGACTTCCTTATTGGAAGTAATGTCTTTGATAGAATCTTTCAATTCCTTGCTGCCAGCGATTTCCTTGATGGCGGATTTGATGTCCTTGTCCTTCTTCAAGTGGTCGATGGCTTCTTTAACATCCTGGCTGGACTTTATATCTTTTATGGCTTCCTTGACTTCCTTATTGGAAGTAATGTCCTTTACGGCACCGGACAATCCTTTAATTTTATCTAATAATCCCATAATTTTGTTTTTTACTGTTTAATAGCAAAAAAAGGCAGAAACACATTACAGGATTCTGCCTTTCTATGTTTAAACAAATAATGTTAACCGATCATTGCTGTATAAGCAGCAGCATCCATCAGTTCGTCAACTTGAGCGGGATCTGTCATTTTAACTTTGATAATCCAGCCTTCGCCGTATGTGTCGCTATTTACGAGTGCAGGATTAGCTTCGAGAGCTTCGTTGAATTCAACGACTTCACCAGCAACGGGCAACATAAGATCTGCAACAGTCTTAACAGCTTCGATAGTGCCGAAAACTTCGTCTTTGTCCAATGTTTCACCAACAGAAGTGATATCGAGGAAAACGATGTCACCAAGTTCGTTGGCAGCGTGAGCGGTAATACCTACGTAAGCAAATTCGCCATCTACTTTTAACCATTCGTGGTCAGCAGAATACTTTAAATTTTCAGGAATATTCATGTTATTAAAATTTATGGATTGATAAATAAATGATTATAGTCAAATTAAACAGTCATGATTTCTTTTTCCTTGGCGTCCATAATTTTATCGACTTTGGCGATTGCCTCATCGGTAGCTTTTTGGATGTCGGTTTCAAGTTTCTTCACTTCATCTTCGGGTGCGCCGTCGTCTTTCAGTTTTTTGGCTTCATCGTTCGCGCCACGACGGATATTGCGGATGGAGACTTTCGTTTGTTCAGCCTCTTGTTTGGCTTTCTTCACCAACTCTTTACGACGTTCCTCTGTCGGAGTGGGCACCACAAGACGGATAAATTCGCCGTTGTTTTGTGGTGTCAAACCAATATTAGCGGCCAAAATAGCTTTTTCAATAACAGGAAGCATATTGCGTTCCCACGGTTGGATGACGATTTGGTGCGCATCCGGCGTGTTGATGTTGGCAACTTGGTCAACGGGGGTCGGATTGCCGTAATAATCTACTTTAAGGCCTTCGAGCATTTGTGGAGATGCTTTGCCGGCGCGAATTTTCTGTAATGATTTATCAAAGAAAGCAACCGTTGAGTTCATGCTTTCCTTTGTGTTTTTCAAACAAGTTTGCGTATCCATATTTGGGGTAAAAGTTTAAGGTTTAACGATTAAAGATAAAGAGAAAATTACTTTTGGGTGGTAATATCTTTTTGAATTTCTGCTTTGAGTTTTTCGATTTGAGCCAACTGTTTGGCACGCTGTTTTTTAAGTTTCTTGAGTTCTTTTTCCACAAACGTCTTATTCCATTTGTAGGCAATGCAATAGTGGCCGATAACGAGCAATAGCCAAACAACCGTAACGCAGATAAAGACTTTTAAGATGGCATTATAAATATTAGGATCTGTAACGACGGCGCTGAAAAGTGTGAAGAACAGCACCCAAAGGATGAGATTCACAATCACAAAGATGCTTAGATGCACTTTGAATTTCACGCGTGCCGTTGCGACGTTTCGCATCTTATTTTCTTCCTCAACAGGAATTTCGGGAGTTTTAACTTCTTCGTCCATAGTATTTTATTGTAAAAGTGTTCCAATAGGTTCACCCTTCAGCACCTTTGCGAGATTGCCGGGTTTGTTGGCGTCATAAACATAAATCGGCATACTATTTTCCTTGCAGAGGGTGAATGCCGTCATATCCATGATTTTGAGATTTTTCTGGTAGGCCTCATCAAACGTAAGGTTCGTGTATTTGGTTGCGGTCGGATCTTTTTCCGGGTCCGCGGTATAGACGCCATCCACGCGCGTACCTTTCAGCAATAGGTCGGCTTTGATTTCCACAGCGCGAAGAGCGGCTCCTGTATCGGTAGTAAAGAAGGGATTGCCCGTGCCGCCGCCGAGGATGGCCACATAGCCGGCTTCGAGTGTTTCCACGGACTTGCGCCAAGAGATTTTCTCACTCACCCCTTCGATAGCAACGGCGGTAAGGACTTTGGCCTTCACATCCATTTCTTCGAGCACGGCCTGAACAGCCATGGCGTTGATAATCGTGGCCAGCATACCCATCTGATCGCCCTGCCGGCGGTCAAAGCCCTTGGACGCGCCTTGCACACCGCGGAAGATATTGCCGCCACCAATGACGACGCCCACTTGGACGCCCATTTCGACTGCGGATTTTATTTCGGAAGCAAAGTGGCACACGGTCTGATAGTTGATGCCGTAATTATCCACGCCCATCAATGACTCACCACTTAATTTCAGTAATATACGTTTGTATTTCATACGCAAAAATTAGGTCGCAAAAATACAAAAAAAGTTTTTAAGAGAACGAGTTTTGTTTTCAACAAAACGGCTGCATTATAAAACGAAAGAGGCCTTCCCAAAGGAAGACCTCTTTCGACCATGAAATAAGAAAAATTATTCTTGTTCAGCAACCACATTGAGGTTGATGTTTACCTTATTGAAATCTTTATGCAGATTGACTTGAGCGGTATATTTGCCCAATTCTTTGATGTGATCTTCGTGCATGACGATTTTTCTGCGATCGATTTCGATATCGTGTTGTTCTTTAAGAGCATTTGCTACTGCGATAGGAGTAATGGAGCCGAAAATCGTACCTTTTTCTGATGCTTTGGTAGCGATAGTAATTTCGAGACCTTCAATTTTTCCAGCGAGGAATTCAGCTTCTTTTCTGATTTTTTCAGCTTTGAAAGCGCGTTGTTTCAAAGTTTCAGCCAACATTTTCTTCTTTGCAGGAGTTGCGAGTTCAGCCATTCCGTTAGGAATGAGATAGTTGCGGGCATAACCGTCTTTCACCTTAACGAGGTCGTCAGCATAGCCCAAATTCTGTACGTCTTGTTTTAATATAATTTCCATATTATGATCTCCTATTAGTTAGATTTTAAATTATCGGTTACGAATGGAAGCAGAGCCAAGTGGCGTGCTCTTTTAACAGCCTGAGCGACTTTCTTCTGATATTTCAGAGAAGTACCTGTCAAACGGCGAGGTAAAATCTTACCTTGTTCGTTGACGAATTTCTTCAGGAATTCACCATCTTTATAATCGATGTATTTGATACCGCTTTTTTTGAAACGGCAATATTTTTTCTTCTTAATATCAACTGCTACGGGAGCAATGTATTTAATATCTGATTGTTGTGCCATAATTATTGTGCTTGTTCAGTTTGATTAGACTCATTGTTAACTTCTCGGGAAGGTTGTTCGGCAACATCTTCCTTAGCGCCTTTGCGGTTAGCGCGTCTCTTTTCTGCGTATGCGATAGCATATTTATCCATCGCAACGGTGAGGAAGCGCATAATGCGTTCGTCACGGCGATATTGCAGTTCAAGAGCTTCCACGGTAGCACCTTCTGCCTTGAATTCAATTAAATGATAGAAACCGGAGGATTTCTTTTGAATCGGGTATTCCAATTTGCGGAGTCCCCAGTTTTCTTGATGTACGATCTCAGCGCCTTTGTCGATGAGAATCTTCTCGAATTTTTGTACCGTTTCCTTCATCTGTTCATCAGATAAAACGGGCGTCATAATGAAAACGGTTTCGTACTGATTAACCATAGTTTTTTGTTTGTTTTGTTATAAAATTGTGTTTATTTTTTGGGGCGGCAAAAGTACATTTTTTTTTGATATTTCAAACACCCTTGAAATTAGTTTTATAAAGATACAAATGTGCAACAACATTTTTCACTTATGGTGCCACTATCCATAGGAAATAATGAGGGCATTGGGTATAATGGCGCAGCTTTGACTTCTAATTCTTCGCCCCTATTCTATACCTTTCCCCTTGATAAAAGTAGGTCATACTCTCTTTTTTGGCAGGGTCAAGTGAGAACACATCTTCGCAAACGCGGATAACGAATAAACCTTTCTCTGCAGCATACTTATCCGACTCATGATCGTAATTAATGGCAGCCATAGCCAAATACACATTCACGCCGGCGTATTCAGGAAATAATGTTCCAAATTTCTCCATCTGCTTGAGAAAATAGTCAACGTCACTTTTACAACAGTTCGTCTTCACCTCCACCGCCACAGCATCCGTGGTGTCGTGCAAAAACAAATCCACCTCCATCCCCATGTTCAAATCCTTTCGTTTGCATTTCATATTCTTCCAACACTTGCAGATGTCAAAGCCAACCTGTTGGAACAAAGCCATAGCAGACGGTTCCATCAGTCCCTCCACCACATGGCCTATCTGGGAAGTGTATTTGTTTCCCATTTCCCTCAAATATTGTTTTGTATCTTTCATTTGTTGACGAAGTTCCTCCATTTGTCTGTGATCCTCCGCAACTCGCTTTTCATATTCCGCCTGACTTCGCTCAAATTCCGCTTGACGCCGTTCTTCTGCCTCACGAGATTTTCGCTCGTACTCCGCATGCTCTGCCTTTCTTTGTTCATCCGCTTCTCGAGACCTACGCTCGTACTCCGCATACTCCGCTTTTCTTTGTTCATCCGCTTCTCGAGATCTACGCTCGTACTCCGTATATTCGGCTTGGCGTTTTTCGTATTCGGCTTGGCGTTTATCGTACTCGGCTTGGCGTTTATCGTACTCCACTTTGCGGCGCATATCTTCCGCTTGACGGTTTGCTTCCGTTTCACGCATCATTATAGAAGTTTCACGCAATATCTCTTTAATCTCATTCCAAGATTGAATTTCATCTTGCTCTCTGGTTTCTTGTTGCATTAGTGTTAAATTTTATAATTAATATATTGTTAACCAAACAGCTTTTTCAAGCAAACTCCAAACATATAGACCACCGTACACAAAGCCGCTTTTAAAACGCGGCAAAAATAGTAAATTTTCAATACATTTTAACATTAATTACATATTTGTTGTTTTTAACTATTAATAGTTAATTTTTGACATAAAAGCAATCGGACAAGACTATAACGAATAAAGAATTATGTATAGATGGCTACTTACTAACATTCCATTGGTAATACCTTTTACTTTTTCACGGATGCGCAATTGTTTTTTTATATATGTTTGCCGCTCATTTTTAAAGTATAATAATATGAAGAAATTATTACTATTATTTGTATGTGCCTGTTTGACTTTTAGTTACACATACGCACAAACGAGTGACAAAAAAAGCAGACCTAAGAAAGAGAAAAAAGAAAAGAGCGCCGTACGCAAAGGTTGGACATTCGGCATTCTTCCAAGCGTGGCTTTTGACGCAGACAAGGGCTTTCAATATGGCATCCTTTCAAACGTCTATGATTTCGGAGACGGCTCCATCTATCCCGAATATTTCCATTCTCTCTACTTTGAAGCCGCCTATACCACCAAACGCTCCGGACTTTTCCGCTTCGCCTACGACTCCAAATATTTGATTCCTAATCACCGCTTGAAAATTGACGCCTCCTATCTGCCTGACGCACTCTGCGACTTTTACGGATACAATGGTTATCAAACCGTCTATAACAATGCTTGGGCCAATAAGAAATCCGAGACCTGCATTTCCCGTGCCTTCTACAAATCACGCCGTGATCTGCTCCGAATAGCCGCAGACATTGATGGGAAAATTGCCGGCAACTGGTATTGGAACGCCGGCATCGGTATGCTCGGACACATGATTGATACGGTCAACACCGCGATGATAAATCGCAACAAAGATCCGGAGAAAATGCTACCCGAGGTAGATGGCATGTACGAGAAATACACAAAATGGGGCATTATCAACCCGAATGAAGCGAATGGCGGTTGGCATCCCTATTTGCGCGGCGGCATCACCTTCGACAATCGTGATCGCCAACAGAACACACACAAAGGTATGAATGCAGAACTCTTCCTCACCTATAATGCCGCTTTCGGCGAAGACAAAGATTTCAATAATCTGATGCTCAACCTCTCGTTCAAACATTTTGTGCCCATTTATAAAGATTACATCACGTTTGCTTACCGCGTGGGTTCTCAGTTGACTCTTGCCGGCAACTCCCCGTTCTATTTGAACAACTATTACAACAACCTCTTTATCCAACGTGTGCTTTACGAAGGACTTGGCGGTGGCAACACCGTGCGCGGCATGATGCGCAACCGCGTCACAGCCAAAGGATACGCCTTCGCCAACATCGAGTTCCGCTTCCAAATCTGCAAATTCGACATCGGCAAGGAGCACTTCTTCATCGGACTCAATCCGTTCTTGGATGCCGGAATGATCCTCCAACCGTACAACCTCGACGAACAGGAAATCCGAAACAACATTGCTGCCAACGATCCTGATTTTGACCTCAGACAATTAGACAACTACATTCTTTTCAACGACAAAGCTCAAATTTACAGACCGCACCTTTCCGCAGGTCTCGGACTCAAACTGATGATGAACGACAACTTCGTGCTTTCTGTAGATTGGGCGGCTCCATTTGACAAACGTGACAACGGAAGTCTCGCCAATTTCTATGTGAAGATGGGGTATATGTTCTAAACAACAAACGAGAATTTTGTTTTAAAAGATTATTTGATGAACGTTCAATTCAATTTTCCATTGAGGCAACACAACACATTTGGAATGGATGTGTTGTGTTCCCGTTTTATACAATTAGATGACGTTTCCGAAATTGCGACTTTGGACAAAGCCGACGTCTTCGATTCCCAACACTACATATTAGGCGAAGGCAGTAACACGCTTTTCACCAAATTTTATCAAGGGACCATCATTCACCCTGCCTTCAAAGGCATTGAAATCATAGAAGACAACAGCGACGACGTTCTTATAAAAGCCGCAGCCGGCGAAGCATGGAGCTCACTGATGGACTTTTGTCGCACACATCAACTCTATGGCCTCGAGAACCTTGTCGGAATACCCGGATTGGTGGGCAGTTCCCCTGTCCAAAACATCGGTGCTTACGGCGTAGAGGTTAAAGACCGCATCGAAAAAGTTGAAGGTTTCTATACCGGCAATATGCAGGAATTCAGTCTGACCGCCCCCCAATGCCAATTCGGCTACCGCAACTCCCTGTTCAAAAACGCGCTCAAAGGGAAGTGCATAATCACTTACGTTTGGTTCCGACTTTCCAAACGGCCGCATTTCACGCTGACCTATAAGGCATTGGCAAATGAAATGGAAGGCAAGCAGCCAACCTTGGAATTGGTAATGGATACGATTTTGAAAATACGAAACAGTAAATTGCCTGACGTACGCCAAATCGGCAGTGCCGGCAGCTTCTTCAAAAACCCCATCGTACTTCGTTCACAATATGCCGAGTTGTTAGAAAAATTCCCAGACCTCGTATCCTATCCGGTAGATGACGACTATGTGAAATTGGCCGCCGCACAACTCATCGAAAAAACCGGCTGGAGAGGCAAACGGATCGGTGATGCCGGCGTTTATCCATTTCAAGCATTAGTGCTTGTCAACTACGGCCAAGCAAAGCCGGAAGAAATCATCCATATTTTCCAAAATATCAAATCCGATGTTTCTTCTTTATTTGACATCTCGCTCCAACCGGAAGTAAACATTCTTTAACAGTTGAGGACTCCGCAAACCGTAGATTTTAATTTGCAATACCATGTTCCGTAAAGCCAACTATAAATACATACTATTATTATTTATGTCCCTATCCATGCTGTTAGGCGGGTGCGACTTGTTTGAAAAAAACAAAATCGACGTATCCTTACTCCCTGGACATTGGCAGACAGGAACGTTGCATGAAAGATACAACGCCAATGGAACCGGCTATACATGGGACACCGCTGACGATATTTCCGAAGCAGAAGCTCAACCGTTCAACTGGTCACTGGCGGGCAATACACTAACCCAAAACCACAAAATGGAAATGGGCGGCATCATACCGAAAACCTACACGGTGACAAAATTAAATGCCACAACCCTTATCTATCAGGACAATTACGGCAAAACATACACTTTTACCAAACAATAAGATGTTCCATGAAAAAAGGTCTGAAAATTACACTGATTTCTCTTACCTCCCTCATTGGACTGCTTCTGATAGCCGTCGGCATCGCCCTGCTCACCATCTTTACGCCAGCCCGACTTACCAAACTCGTCAACAAAGAAGCGCCTCGTTTCATCACCTGCGAGTTTCACCTTGACAAGGCAGACCTCACCTTTTTCAAAACCTTTCCATTTATCGGCATTGACCTTCACAACCTTATCCTAATCAATCCGACGGAAGGCGCTCCAAACGACACCTTACTGCAAGTCAAAGACTGCGTGGCCGCCCTCAACATTCGCGAACTGTTGAAAAACAATCATATCACCATCAAAAAATTTGAATTGGATGACGGTTATGCCAACATTTTCATCAACAAAAGCGGACAGAACAACTACAGTGTTTTTAAATCAGACACCACCTCGACTTCTGAATTCGACTATTCCTTGGATTTGCAAAAAGTAAAAACCAAAAACGTAAATATCACCTATTACGACCGACAATCCCTAATGAGAGCCGACCTTCAGGGCCTGAATTTACAAGTCAAGGGGAAAATGAAAGACGATGATGTTCGAGGGAAAGTGTGTCTTAACACCAAAAATTTCGCGTTCAACACATTAGACAGCACTGCGCTATCAATCTCATACGATAAACTCAACTTCAACTTCGATGGAGATTTAACCGACTTGGACAAATTGCGTGGCGACTTATCACTGAATTTGGGGAAATTATCTTTACTCAATACAACGGACAAGTTTGTAAATTCAAAAGACATCCATTTGGCCAGCAATATCAATTTAGACATCACTGACCAAAAAGCGACATTACAAAAAACCAGCATTTCACTTGCCGATTACGAGCTGTCTTTAGACGGCAACATTCGTAGAACACCATTAAACGGCAATATAGATTTCGACCTTCGTTATAAGACACAACAATGGCCCTTGGCGAAAGTATTGGCATTAATTCCAGAATCCGTAATTGGAGACGCTTTAAAAGACATCGCGGTAGATGGAGACATCGGATTGACAGGCAAAGTCATTGGGACATACAGCACCAGCAGCACACCTTTGATAACCGCCGATGTCGAACTTCACAACGGCACTTTTTCCATGAAAGATTTTCCTCTTTCATTCCAAAAAATAAACACGTTATGCAATTTGAAGTTGGACTTGGACGGCCAGTCTGATATCACCGTCAAAAGTTTGGACTGCTACACAGGCAAGAACCACCTAAGCGCGGAAGGCACGATTAAGGATTTATTGGGCAAAATGTTGTTCAATATAGCCCTCAACGGCAACCTGCACGTCCCCGACTTCAAAGCATTCTTTCCAGAAACATTCTCCAAAGTCGATGCTGATGCCATAGCCAAAGTCGAAGCCACATTCGATTTAGAGCAACTCCAGAATCTTGCTTTTGACCAGATGACCGCCCACGGAAATTTTCTCTTTTCCAATCTTGATTTCGTATATAACGACTCTATTTCAGTCCAATCGCCTTCCCTATCCGTTGATATCCTATTCCCTATTGAGGAGGATCATCCATACAACATCAACGAATGGGCAAAGGTCGAACTTTCGGCAGCTGAACTTACTGGCAATAAAATCGGATTAGGAACCGCCGAAGCAGAAAACGCTAAGCTTACGGCCTACGTGAACGACCTTTTAGACAGCACACAAAAGACCAAATTCGGAGTCACCTACGATTTCACCTATCTTTCCGTCCAGACCGATTCCGTTGAGGCCTGGCTATCGCAGCCCAACGGCACCGTGGTGATGAAAGACGGGAAAGACCTTTCCTTAAAACATTTCAGCCGTGCACTGGGTGCTACTGTTGAGAACGAACTGACCGTCACCACGCAGTCGGTTTCCATATTCGCCACCTCGCATTACAACGACAAAGAAAGCAACCTGCTGATGAAGTGGAATCCGGATGCGCAACTGATGATATCAGACGCATCAGCACATTTCAACGGAATTGATGTACCTTTAAAACTTCCGGCTTTGGCCGTCAACCTCAACACTAAAGAGTGTGACATTGATAAAGCAGAGGTTATTTTCGGAAGATCCAACTTCCAACTTAAGGGCAAAATCATCGATATTGACAAATATTTTCAAGGGTCCGATTTGCTGAGAGGAAATCTCGAATTGCAATCTCAATATATTGACATAAACGAGATTATGGATGTAGTGAGCGGACTTAACGCGCCCGATTCTTTATTAGAAGAAAAAGCAGAATCATCCGACAAAGAGCCGTTTATGGTTCCTTACGGGATGGACATCCGCGTCCACACACTCATTCAAAAGGCGCTGTTTGAAGAGGCCGAGATCCGCAATGTCGGCGGTTATCTTTCCATTAAAGACGGTGTATTGGTGTTAGACGAAATGGGACTCACCTCGGATGCGGCACGCATGCAGTTGACGGCCCTATACAAATCGCCTCGAAAGAACCATCTTTTCTTAGGATTGGACTTCCATCTGTTAGATATCAAAATCGACCAACTCATCAACATGATTCCCGAAGTAGATACGGTTTTGCCCATGTTAAAATCTTTTGCCGGGAATGCTGAATTTCATTTTGCCGTAGAAACATATTTGAAATCCAACTACGAGTTAAAATTCTCGACCCTCCGCGGAGCGGCTGCCATTAATGGAAACAATTTAGTCGTATTGGACAATGAGACCTATCAAAACATTGCCAAAAAACTGATGTTCAGCAAGAAAACGCAAAATAGGATTGACTCGCTTTCTGCAGAAATCACAATTTTCAAAAACGAAATCGATGTCTATCCTTTTGCCGTTTCTATCGACAAATACCAGGCTATCCTATCAGGCCGACACAATTTGGATATGACCTACAATTATAATATATCCCTGCTCAAACCTATCCAATTGGGGTTGGACATTATCGGCACCGACAAATTGAAATTCAAGGTCGGGAAAGCCAAATACCCGACACTTTTCCGTCCCGAACGTCAAAATGTGGTGGAGCAGAATATTATGCAGTTGAAGCAGCAAATCAATGCGGCACTAAAATCCAATGTTAGAGAACAGCCGATCGAACCGCAGCAATAACCTGCTCAACCTGTTCGTCGGTTAAATCATAATACACAGGCAGACTGATTTCACGGGAATAGTTGTCGTATGTAATCGGATAATCCTCAATATTATAGCCCCGTTTCTTATATGCCGTCAACATAGGCAATGGGATGAAATGCACGTTTACGGAAACCTCTTGGGCAAAAATCCGCCGCATTATTTCATCGCGCTGCGACTCCGTAATATCTTTAATTCTCAAAGCAAACACGTGATAGGAACTTTCCTTTTCCGCCGTTCTAAAAACAGGCACTTGGAACCTACTATCCTGAGCAAAAGCAGCCGCATACGCGTCGAATATTTCGCGGCGACGCTTTATGACTTCGGCATCATAGCGCTCAATTTCTATCAACCCGATTGCTGCCACCACATCCGCCATATTGCATTTGTAGCCAGCTTCTATAACGTCATAGCGCCAATTGCCGATTTGTGTTTTGGCCAAGGCATCCTTTGACTGACCATGCAACGAGTACGTACAGAGATGCTTGTACAACGTGGCATTGTCAAACGGTTTTGGCAGATGCAGGCAAATGGCACCGCCTTCAGCCGTAGTCAGATTCTTGACGGCATGAAAAGAAAACACCGTAATGTCAGCCAACGCACCCGTACGTTTGCCTTTATACCACGCCCCTAAAGAATGCGCGGCATCAGACAATATCAAGGGACGACCCAACATCTCCTGTTCAGGACTGTTTGCATGAAACAAACTCTTCACCGCAGGGTCATTGACAATCGCATTCAACTCGTCATAATCACATGGATAGCCCGCAATATCAACGGGAATGATGGCCTTCGTCCGAGAGGTGATGGCTTGACGTACCAATTGCGTATTAATCAAAAAATTTTCATCCACATCCACCATCACAGGTTTGGCACCACAATGGATAACCACAGCAGCCGATGCCGTATAGGTGT
>JAZUEE010000253.1:0-6739 GCA_045639985.1 Bacteroidales bacterium | reverse complement strand
ACCGCTTGGCCTCCGACTTCCTTTCTGTTAACAGCCAAGCATCTTCTTTTATCCAATTCCCGCGTGGCCATCGTCAATGACGAACATCGCAAAGTATTCGACACCCGCAATCATCCAGACATAGATTATGATTTCTTGGAGTTCAAGAATCTCAACATGGACGCTGACGAGTTCAGCATTTACAGCAAAGACATCACCACCATAGCCGCCCAATTCAATCATTTGGCTTTCAACCAATACGGTGGCTTTTCCCTCACGGACGGGCAAGCGGACTTCTACATCTGCGATACCGCCATGGTCTTTGACAAAATGCATTTCGTCACGCCCAACAGCGTTTTAAACATGGACTTGCATTTCAACTACGCAGCATGGGATAAGCTCGGTGACTTTATTGATTCCGTACGCATTTCGGCCAACATACGTCCCACAACTGTCTGCATGCAAGACGTTGCCGGATTTGCGCCTGAAATTAAGGGGATGAACGAAACGTTCAAAATCAAAGCCGACAAATTTGACGGCACGGTGAACGACTTTAAACTTCGCAACCTACATGCGGATTGGGGCTTAAACAATCATCTGAATGGGAATCTCTCGATAAAGAATGTCACCGACTTCATGAACTCGGATATCGACTTGCAGTTAGACTCATCCACTGTAAACATTCCTGAATTAGCCAATTTCACCTTACCTGGCGGCAAGAAAATCCCTATCAACTATACGCTATCCAAATTCGGAAACACAGGTATAACCTGTTCTTTTAAAGGGACGCCCTCTTTTTTTGATGCTGAAATCGATGCTGTTTCCGCTTTAGGGACCATCTTTGCCAATCTAAATACGACACCTGAAAATGGTAAGATGATCGTCACCGGTTCGGTGGCATCTCCCAATTTAAATTTAGCGAAAATCACGGGGGAAAACAAGTTGTTAGGAATTGCAGACATCTTCATTTCTGCCGACGGAAAGCTCAAGGCATCTTCCATCGAAGATATGGACTTCAACACGTTGACGGCACATGTGACAGGCGATCTGCTCCGTTTCGACCTCAATGGATACAGACTTAGCAACACCGAATTTGAAGGCGATTTCAAGAACAATCTGCTTAACGCCACCCTATCCTCCAATGACCCCAATTTACATTGTGACATCATTGCCCAATTGGATGTATCCAGTTCCCTGCCAGCCCTTCAAGGCAATATATCTCTTGAAAAACTCAACGCTGGTGCCATTGCCTTAAAAATGCACCCCGTTGATTCCGCACACGCAGAAGGTTTTGACAAAATCATTTATGGAATACAGCAAAATCCACATTTGCATATTGCCTTTGACAATTTCAACATAGCGTTTCGAGGCAGCAACTTGGAAAACATCAATGGTTATGCCAGTTGCGACAACATAAAGATACGGAACAACGAAGACAGTCTTTCTAACGACCGACTTCGATTAACAGCCATCAACAATGACAATTTCCACAAATACATTCTGTCCTCGGGTATTGCAAACGCAACGTTAGAAACAAATTACGACCTACCTGTTTTAATTGATTCCTTGCTTTGCTTTGCCAACACCTATCTGCCCGCACTCATCAAGCACCCTCAAACGAATAGCATTTCCAAAGACAATATTGGCGAAAACGGGTATGTGAAAGCACACTTAACTACCTATAGAACCCGAAACATCATCAAGTTTTTTGTCCCCAATTTATATATAGCGCCTAATGCCACGGTTGACATTGACATAGCAAGCAATCATGTCAATGACAAAATCGAAGCGGACATTCCTTTCATCGGGCTGCTCAACACATTATCGGTTCACAACCTCAAACTGCGGAGTAGCACTCAAAATGACTCTTTGCGTTTAGATCTATCCGCACACTGTGACTCTGTGGTTTTAATACAGGAAAATTCCAATATTCCTTTCAGAAATATTGCATTACAGGGTTCGGCGTTAAACAATATCGTCCAATACAAACTGAATTGGACGGATGTTTTCAACACACAGTCTGACTCATACTCGCAATTAGCCGGCAACATCGATTTTTCCAACAGTATGGATATTGCGGTGCGCATTCGCAATTCCAAGCTTTTCATCAACGATTATGGCTGGCATTTTAACGAACAAAACATCATCCATATCAAAAACAAAGCCATTCGAGTAGATAACCTCGTCTTTTATCACGACGACAGCCACATTACTGTTGACGGCACCTATGCTTCCAACAGTAGAGAACGTTTAAACGTCAAAGTGGAAAAGATTAACATGTCCATTGCCAATTCATTATTAGGAGATTTATCCATGGATGGCGACGTGTCAGCCGACATCAACGTGATATGCCCCAAAAACAAGACAGTCGTTTTCGGCAAAGCCCTTATCAACGACTTCGTCTTCAATCAGGAGCCCATTGGTGACTTTTTTGCCATAGCTGGTTTAGACACTGTTGGCAAGGTCGGTTTTACGGGAGGTATTTTTAAAAATACAATAGCAGACGCAAACAGCAAATTATCCGAGTTCAACATCAATTCCATCAAAAACAAGGAAGATATCATTGTTCAACTTAATGGCGAATATGCTTCAGACCGCAAGGATTTGGCCATCCATACCCATTTCGATTCTTTGAATGCCGGATTTTTATCTTCTTTTTTAAGCGGTTTCAGCGACCGGTTTTCAGGAATAGCATCTGGAGACTTATCCTTTTACTCCTCTGCGAAACAATCCTATCTTGAAGGAACCGTGCGCGCAAACGACATCTACATGGGAATTGCCCCGTTAGGCACCTATTACAATGTTAAAGATCAAGATATCCGTTTTAATTCGGAAGGAATTTTCTTTGACAACATGAAAATCACGGATAGAGACGACAACGTTGCCTACATGAGCGGAAGCATCAAACACAATTTATTCCAAGACATGAAAATCGGATTGAATATTCATACAGACCGGTTCTTGGTATTGAATACGCCCCGTGATGTAACCGCTCTATTTTATGGTGACGGATATGCTTCTGGAGATGTATCTATTATTGGGGACGAAAACTATATTGCTTTCAAAGGCCCCAACCTTAAAACGTTGCCTGGTTCGCACATCGCCCTACAAGTCACTTCATCCAACTCCGCCATTCAATCCAGCACTATCCATTTCAAGCCAAAGCCCGTTCAGAAAGGTTCCCTAACCGATGACATTCTTTCGGTCAACGAGGAAACAAAACTGGACTTTGATTTCACATTCAACGTCTCTAAAGAAACGGAATTGGAGCTGTTTTTAGAATCTATTGGGGGAACCATGAACGCACGGGCAGAAGGAAAATTCCAACTCACCTATAATGACAACGAGGATGTGAACCTTTACGGCAATTTAAACATCCACTCGGGCGATTTCAAGATTTCCCTTTTCAACGTCATCAACTCGCGATTCAATTTGGTTCCTGGCGGACGTATCCTTTTTGATGGTCCATTGGAGAACATGTTAGTCAACGTCAGTGCTTTCAAATCCGCCAAAACCTCTTTGTCCGATATTATTCCACAAGAAAGTTCTATCGGCAGCACGGTGAATGTCAACGCATACCTTCATCTCAACGGATATTTGATGCAGCGATTGGAGCCGACATTCAGCTTCGAACTTCCGCACAGCAGTGAGGAACTGAACAACCTTTTCTTCACAGCCATAGATACTGCCAACAAGGAAAACCTGACCAAACAGTTTGCCTACTTTATGGTTACCAACAATTTTATGCCAAGCAGCATCACCACTGGAGAACGATATGGTGCCAGTGGTATCAACATGTTCCGAAACATCGTCAACAACATGCTCGGCAATTTACTGTCATCGAAGAATATCTCCCTCGGATTAACCTACAATCAAGAATCGCAAACCGCTACCGAATACGGCGTTACGGGCAGTGCCAACTTGTTGAACAATCGAATGACGATGGAAACGAGCATCGGATATTACGACAAAAAGACAGGCAGTGATGTCAGCAACATGTATGGAGACCTTACCGTTGAATACAGCATCAATCCGCAAGGCACTTGGAAAGTAAAAGCATACACCTATCTCGGTCAGCACGACGAAGACTACTATCTGCATAACAATCAATTCAACTACACGGCCGGTGTGGCATTGGCATTCAAACAAGAGTTCAATTCCAAACGAAAACGGTACAAAACATCTAAAAAAAAGAATCATGAAAGCACTGCCAAGCAGCAATAAAAGCATCATCGCCATAATCGTTCTTTTAGCGATTATCGTATTTTTAGGATGGTTCTTCTGGGACATCCTCGTTTACATGTTGATTGCGTTGGCTTTATCATTCTTGGGCAAGCCACTCATGCGACTCCTTTCGCGCATTCAGATCAAAGGGAAGCCCTTTCCTGTGACGATTTCAGCCGTCATCACGCTGCTCGCCATTTCGACTGCCATATTCCTCTTCTTCTATTTTCTTATTCCAGTTATCATTCGAGAAGTAACCTTCGTCATGCAAATCGATCCGACCGCCATAGGGGAAGGGTTTGCCGACTGGATAAACCAAATCGATCCAACTTTACGTAAATTCGGATTCCTCAACAATGGAGAACATTTCTCCGACTATTTGTCCGCCGAAATCGGAAAATTATTCCAACGCATAGATATTTCCAATGTTGTCAGTGACACTATCAGCGCATTATCAGCCATGTTTATTGGACTATTTTCCGTTCTTTTTATGACTTTCTTTGCCTTAAAAGACCACGGTATCTTTTTCAGAATGATTCAAGAATGGATTCCTACCAAATATCGCGGCAACTTCTCCAACATTTTGGATGCTACAGGCAAACAATTATCTTCCTACTTTATCGGCGTTTTTATTGACATGTTGTTTGTGGGCGTCATCGAGTTTATTTTGTGCTTGATCTTCAAGATTCCCAATGCCTTGTTAATAGGAACAATTGGCGGTTTGATGAACATCATTCCCTTTGTAGGTCCTATCATTGCCTGTATTGCCGGAATCATCATATCCATCACCTCGCTTATTCCGGCAGACCCCGGCACTATGGTTTTCGTGCACACGCTCATCAAGGTAGTATGTATCTTCATTGCAACCAAAATGATCGATGACTTTGTCTTACAACCTACCATTTACGGAAAAAGGACACAGACACACCCGCTTGAAATATTCATCGTCATTTTAATGGCGGGCTATATCGGAGGCGTATTTGCTATGATTTTCGCCGTACCGGCCTATACGATTATCAGAATCGTAGTCAAAGAGTTTTTCGGAGCATATTTTCAATCCAATGGAGAACAATAAAGGCAAAGTCAACGACTCTGCCTTTAAACAATATTTCTCTTATTGAAATGTCGAATCTTAATGTGCCAGCATCTTGGTTTGGTTGGCAACGCTATCCTGTTTGGCTTTTAATTCCTCTTCTGAAAGTCCAATGTAGCGGTCGCTAATCACCTGCATTTCATCATCCAGTTCCATCAGATAAGGAACACCTGTCGGGATATTCAATTTCACGATTTCCTCATTGGTCATATTCTTCATAAACTTGATAATGCCCCGAATACTATTTCCATGGGCCACAATCAGCACTTGTTTATGGCGTCTCAAGCTTTCAACAATATTGACGTTCCACAAAGGGATAATACGACGAGTAGCATCTGCTAAGGATTCCGTGCCGGGACGTGCGGCCTTGTACTTGATATCTTGATAACGTATATCGTATTTGGGATGACGAAGGTCGTCGTCTGGAATGGCGGCAGGCGCCACATCGTAACTACGACGCCACAAGTTGACCTGTTCTTCGCCGTATATGCCAACCGCCTCCTGCTTATTCTGACCTTGAAGCATTCCATAATGTTTCTCATTCAGGCGCCATGTTTTCTCTACAGGCAACCACATTCGGTCCATTTCTTCCAACACATAGTTAAGCGTCTTAATGGCACGTTTCAAATATGAAGTATAGGTATAACGGATATCCAAACCGGATTCCTTTAATATTCTTCCTGCCTGTTTGGCTTCTTCCACGCCCTGTTGCGTAAGGTCCACATCAGTCCAACCGGTAAACTGATTTGACAAATTCCATTCACTTTGTCCGTGACGTATGAGGATGAGTTTATACATTTGTTGTTGAGATTAGATTTTATTGTTTTTATCAGGGAATAGAATCCAAGGATTAAAATGTTTGGCTTCTTCAAAATCCATAGAGCAATACGAGATAATAACCACGACATCGCCCACACAAGCTTTGCGGGCAGCAGGGCCATTAAGACAGATTACGCCGGAATCTTTCGGTCCTTTGATAACGTACGTTTCCAAACGTTCACCATTATTCACATTAAGAACCTGAACTTTCTCGTTTTCAATGAGGTGCGCGGCTTCCATCAGCGTTTCATCAATCGTAATGCTGCCAACATAGTTCAAGTTGGCTTCCGTGACAGTTACCTTATGGATTTTTGATTTTAATAGTTCTATAGTCATGTTTATGAAATTATTAGAGCAATTAGACGGCTGCTCCATAAATCTTATTTATATCTTATATTATCAATTAAGCGGACGTCACCAACATATACGGTAATAAAGCCCATTACCCCATCGGCGTCAGACAATGATTGCACACTTTGCAATGTAGCATCGTTGGAAATCTCAAAATAATCCAACTTAAATTCATCAATCTTGGAAATCTCCTGTTCTACAAAATTTTTGATTTGAGGAACGTCGGGTTGTTTTTTAGATTCTTCCAAAATACGATGTATATTTGCTGATATT
>JAZUEE010000252.1:0-8604 GCA_045639985.1 Bacteroidales bacterium | reverse complement strand
TCCTCCCATCCCCTAAAACCGCACAGCACGGCGGCGATCGAGATGTATATGATGTTGACGGCCGGATGCAGCACCCTGCCCAGCACACGCGGATCCTCTATGTCCGCGAAACTTTCTGCAATCGTATCTTTCATATATGTTAAATTATTGATTTGTCGGCAAATATAATAAAAAATCAAATATGATTAACAACAAAATTAGTAATTGTTAACAACTTAATCAGATTGTTGATAACTTTTTGTATCACAGATATTTATATGTATTTTGAAGATATTTGACACGCGAATTATTGCCAGAAACAAATTGGAAACACCCAGCCAGCATGATTCGACACATGGTGAAAACGACGGCTCTCCATTCGCGTCCTAAAAAAATTTGGTGCGTTTGCCCTGGACGTAGGGTCGATTCATCTTTCGCCCTTACAATTTTTTTCTATCTTTGTGGCCTGTTAGAAAAAATGTGGAGTCCGCCGAAAATCCCTGAAGAGTAGGCATTATCTAATACAAAATACTATGGCTTATAAAATTGAGCAAATTGAAGGTGTTGGTGGCACGTATGGTGATAAATTGAAATCTGCTGGCATCAATACGACAGAAGAATTATTGAACAAATGCGCTAAAAAAGCTGGTCGTGCCAAATTGGCTGAAGAAACTGGCATTAGCGAAAAATTGGTCCTCCGCTGGACAAATCACGCTGACCTTTTCCGTATTAATGGCGTTGCCGGTCAATTCGCAGAATTGCTGGAAGCTTCTGGCGTGGATACCGTTAAGGAATTCCGTCACAGAGTGGCTGCCAATCTCCAACCCAAGATGGAAGAAGTGAACAAGGTCAAGAACCTCTGCAATCGCGTTCCTTCCGTCAAGGAAGTTGAAAAGATGATTGAACACGCCAAGACATTGGATCCTATGATGGAATACTAATAGACCGCTTATAAACTCTATAAAAAACAGGGACAATCTCGAATTGCCCCTGTTTTTTTATGGTCATCGAATAGAAAAATGAATGGCTTGTCCGCCGCCTGGTGCCATTTTGATTTTCAATGTTGTTTGATTGGTGACCATTTTATTTGTAATTGTGTAGGCCGTAGGATTGGTTTTCCAGTCGGCATCGGGCGCGTCCGCGTAAATGGTGGCTTGGTAATTTTTTCCTATCTCTAAGAAATCCAATGGCAGCTCTATTTCTCGCGCTTCTTCGTTGGTGCTGGCTCCTAAGAAATATTCATTGCCGGCTTTGCGTACGATAACGATGTATTCGCCGATTTCACCCTGTAGCGCTTTAGACCAGTCGCAGTCTGGATTGAAGTCGCGGAAAAATTGGAAGGCGGGATGTCTTTCGTAGTGCTCGATGAGGTCAGAGGCCATCTGAAGGGGAGAGTAGAGAATCACCCAGTTTGCAAGTTGTTTGGCCAATGTGGTATTCACGCGGCTGTTTCCTTTGTCATTATCGTTCCATTTTTGTCGTTGTGGTAGGTTTCGCGTCTTGTCGAATAGGATGTCGAAGGTGCCGGGCGTGTAGTCCATCGGTCCTGCTAACAGACGAGTGAAGGGTAGTATTTCATGGTGTTCTGGAGGGTTGCCTTCGCTCCATGCGTTCCATTCCATGCCGCGTGCGCCTTCACGTGTCATCATATTCGGATAGGTTCGCCGAATGCCCGTGGGCTTGATGGGCTCGTGCACGTCCAAGGTGACGTGGTGACGTGCAGCTGTTTCTACTACGCGCTGGTAGTGGTTGACATTAAATTGTCCGTGGTGACAATGCCCGTCTGGAAGGCCGCCGGCATAGCCCGTCTTCACACTGTGTATGCCACAATCCTCCAACCACTGGTACGTGCGTTCCAGCTGGCGCTCGTAATTGTATATGTTGCCTCCCGTCTCGTGATGGCTGATGAATTCCACACCTTTGTCTTTGGCATATTGCAGAATTTCATCCAGGTCAAAATCGGCATAGGGTTTGGTGAAATCGAAATTCTGCATACCGCCCCAAGTTTCCCAACCCTCGTTCCAACCTTCGAAAAGAACGGCATCAATGTTGTTGGCAGCTGCGAAGTCTATATAGCGTTTGGCATTTTCCGTGGTCGCGCCATGGCGTTCGTCCATTTTCCATGTGTTGATGCCGAGGTGCATACCCCACCATACACCTACGTATTTCACCGGGCGAATCCAGCTGAGATCACCTTCGAGTTTGCAGGGTTCGTTGAGGTTCAAAATCAGAGAGGAATTGATGAGGCCGACGGCGGTGTCGGCCAATTGGCAAGTGCGCCAAGGAGTGGTGAACTTGCCCATGGCAAAACGTGCTTTGATGCCGTCAGGCCAGGCGGCGAGTCGTGACTTGAACTCCAAAGGACGATCGGTAGGGTATAGCGCCATTTCCGGAAAATCGTATAGTGCGGCTTCGTGAATGCTGCCGTATAGCCCCGTTGTGGTCTTGAACGTCATCGGTGTGCTCGCATTGTCCAATTGGGAAATGGCCATCTTCCGATAGAGAAATTCGTATGACTCGTAGTTGGCGACAATCGACCAACAGGTGCCGTCTTCGCCAAAACGGAAAGTCGTCAGCTCGTCGGTAATGAACAGACTGTCGGTGACGGGCACGTCGTATTCGTAGCGGAAAGCGAAGCCGTCATCGAAAACACGAAAGCGAAGAACCAACCTCGTACCTTGCACGTTTTCCAGACTGACAGCCATTTCATTGTAGTGGTTGCGGTTGGTCTTGTTCTCACCCCACGGCTGCGTCCACATCTCATCGATAGTGTTGTAAGTAGTTTCCACAATGTGAAAGCCGTCTTTGAGATTATTGCCTTTGGTGCTTTCAAAACCCAGATGGGAGGATAGGAAAATTTGTTCCCCTTCGTAGGATACGCGGTATTCCATTTGCCCCTGTTCGGTTAAATCGAAAAATAGCACGACAGTTTCTTCGGGCGAGAGCACGGACGTGTTTTGTGCAAAACTATTGCCCAAGCTGAAAGATAGGGTAGCTATGAAGGTTATATGAACTGCAAAAGTCCGTATCTTATAAATGAATGTGTAAAGACGGTTTTTCATATTGAACAGGGCTTCATCACTTTTTAACAAAACTTTTTGCAGATACCCGCCCTTTACTGTCTTTCAAACCGAGGAAATACGCGCCAGCTGGTAAACTGCTGATATCGAAGCTGTTTTCCCCGTTTTTCATCTTCAATGTCTTTAATACGTTACCGGTTGTGTCATAAAGTGCGACCTTTACAGTTCCTTCCATGCCGTCTAACCAGACATTCAGTTTGTTGTCAGCAGGATTGGGATAAATATGCATGGATACGGATTCAGAATACTGTTCTATATTCGCAGTGGGTTCGCCAATGGCCAAACAGTATTGTCCGGATGAGAAATTTTCTGTGGTTAATAATCCATTAACGGGGCTTCCACTGTGCGTTGTTGGAATGATGCGCCAAGGTTCATTTGTTGTCGGGCGATAGAGCAATTTGAGATTGTTTACAGTATATCCTCTCATCAATTCATAGTCCAAATTCAAATTTGTACCACTTTGAAAGCGGAACTGCAGACGACCCTCTGGAATTGTATTTACAAGGTTGTCGTGCGCCATGCCAATAGTCCAATAGTGGTTGTCAGCCATACGGAAAACACCATCGGGTAGTTGTTGGGGCATATCCGGAGCGACTAAGTTGTGTTCCACACGTACGAATACGGAATCGGAAAAATGCTCCAATTGGACGGAGCAATTGGCCGTGCTACAGGAAAAATTCTCACCAGAGGCCATTGTCTTTGTATAGTCTATCGTAGCATCAGTCAATTTTTCATAATAATCGACAATGCCGAATATCGGGGTGAAAGGTATGGAAACATCTACCGTTCCGAACTCCCCAGAGAACATTGTGTTTTCAACGGTGAAAAGTTCGCGATTGGCTGATACAAACGTCAAATCAACTTTGTTGCTATTGGCGAAATGTGTGCCGCCTAACAGTTTTTGGTGAAGATAAATACGATAGTTGTTGTTTTGCAAACGGACGATGGAGTCAATGGAAAAATGCAGGAATCCGGGATTGTGCACCCAGCCCTCGTAAAAATCATGTAACGGCATTTCAGTTACTAAGGAAAGATAATCGAACATTTGTTCGGAGGAGACATTTTGGAATGCAAAATGATTCAAAAGACTTCTCATTCCGGCAAAGAAGAGAGAATCACCCATATAGCTGCGTAGAGAATGAACAACCAAAGCTCCTTTTTGGTAGGAATGAGTGTTGTATGTAACTTCTTGAGGCACATTATCTAAGCTGTAATGTCCACCATCGTCTGCCACAATATTTATTAGAGTGGTACGATGAACTTCGCGAATATTGTCTAAATAGGCATTTTCACCATGCGACAGCCCATCTACAAGTGCTTCTGAGAAAGATGCGAATCCCTCGTTTATCCACATCTCTTCAGCACGATTGCAGGTTATCAAGTCTCCGAACCAGTGGTGAAACAGTTCGTGTGCATATAATGACTGGTTGGCCAAGGTTCCATTAATAGCCGAATTGGGATATGAAATGTTGGTGGCATGTTCCATCGCACCGTTTGAGAAGTTAACAGCCACATAGCCCACGCGATTCCAACGATAGGGTCCGAAAAGTTGTTCATACATCCGCAAAATTTCCTTTAAATTCGCGAATGAGCCGGCAACATTGTTGATTGTATTGGGCTGGGCGTAAATGTTGATGGGAATTGTCTTCTCCATCCCGAGGAATGTATCTGCGTAAAGTTTGTATTGGCCAACCGCTATAGAGGCAAGATAGGTAGGAATGGGATTCTCCATTTGCCATGTCCACACGCGTGTGCTGTCGGCCATCGTCAGCGAATCGGTGAGTTCGCCGCCGCATACGGCCATCTTTCCGGCTTCTGTATGGATATGCATCGAATAGGTGGATTTGTCTGTGAAAACGTCTAAACAGGGGAACCAACAACGTCCGAAGTTGTGAGGCTGGTTGTCGAATGCCACGCCTAAATTGTAACAATATTGTCCGGAATAATAAAAGCCGCCCCAACGGTTATCATGGATGGGCGCACCATGATAATAAACGCGCACGATATTCATGTCTTGTTGATTACTGCTATGATTGATAAACACTTTGTGCCCGCTTTGGCTGAAAGTTGTCGGCAACGTGCTCACAAAAACGGAGTCAACAGTCAGATTTTGCAAATCCAACACATACTGAGATATCGTAGGAACTTTTGTTACTACGGTTAAATCGGTATAACCGTCAATGGTTTTGTTGGTAAAATCCAAGATGTTGAGATGGAGGTCATAATGGACGACATGAAGGGTGTCGCTGGCTGTCTGTGCTTGCCCGATGAAACAAAGTAGGCAAATGAAAATAAAGGAGAATACTCTATTCATATAAAGAAACAAAAGATATCAAAAATGAATTTATTGATTGATAGGGAATTTGTTTAAGTGTACGCCGTCTTTGCTGATAGAGGAAACATAGAAAGCATCCTCATCGGAGAATTCCACCACGCGCATCACCTTGTCTCCATCAGGAAGCACTCTTTGACTGATTTCCTGTTCGGGTGAAAGTTTCATCAATACGCATTGTGCTGTCTTGTTCGTAAACATACTGCTCATTTCACACACATCGTTCTTGCCTGGATAAGGAATATTGTTAGGAGCATCATTGAATACGAAGTACATGTCATTATGGTTTGCGAAGGCAGTATAGGAAATGCACATCAGCCGCCAATCTTCGGGGTTGGAACCATAGTTGCTTGCCTGTTGCTTTTGAATCATGGAGAAAATGGAAGTTCCATCAGACTTTAGCGTAGAAACAAGGATGTTCTTGGTAAGGAGTTGGTAGGAAGAAGAACCGTCGAAGATATTGTAAAACTCTTTAGCAAAGCGATGTTCTCCGCAAAGTACGATGTCTCCGTTTTCCAATTCATAGATGCCGTCTGCACGAACGGAATATTGTTGGTTGGCAAGTACGTTAGATAAAAGTGCCGGGGCTTTCTTTTGAGCATAATTGCTGCTGAAATCATAACTCAGTCCTTCTGTGAAATTGTCCGTGCCTGTATCAAAACGATAGAAGAAATAACCGTTGGACTGTGTCATAATGTCCTTATAGGTATCTGTGAAATAGCCGGCCACCATAATGTCACCGTTGGCGAGAACCTTCCCCGTGAAATTTTGCGGTTTGCCGAATGCGGCATCCGCGTAATAGGTGTTGGTACCGTCACCATTGGTTTTAATCATTAGAAATTGCACGTCCATGACCTTGTCTTTGTTTTTATTACAGGTGTAAGCGGGCATATAGACATTGCCCTCATTATCCACCATCATATCTCCTAAAGAGAAATACTTTCCGCTAAAATTCGGAACAATGGGACCATGCCATACAAACTCGCCTTGGTCATTGATTACCACGGCCTCAATTTCTTTGAGCATATTGTTTTTGTCGGTAATGACAACGATAGAAGCGAGCATTTTGCCATCGGGTGATTTCACCGACTGGTACTTCGGAATGCACATGGCATGTTCTGTCACCATCACGGTGCGGTCGTCTGTAACCGTATATTCCTCGGCATCCTTGTCAATTATGGCAATAGAGTAAGAAAGCTTTTTCCAACTTTTGTCTTTGGTATGGTAAAGTGCGATGATTTTGTCGTCTGTCACAATAGCGTTCAGCATATCGTGCCGATTGGAAGCCGTAACGTTAATCACGGATTTTTCCTGCATATCGTTGTTTAACAAGTATATTTGGTCCGTGTACGTCTTAGACGAAAAAGAAGACACTGCCCGTGAATACAGAAACATCACTTTACTGTCGGCATTTTGCCCCAACGGAATGCAGCCGAAGGAGTATCGATTAGCCCACATGTTGGAAAAAGGTTTGTCCAATAAAATGCTTTGGGCATCGATTACGAAGCTGCCCAGCAGCAGGAGAATAAGAAAGGATATTTTTTTCATTGTACTAAATTTTATTTGTGTTTTTCAAATTTATAGTCTGCAAATTTGCCATTTTCTCCGTTTCCCGAAAGATGTCTTTCTCTGAGCGGGACCTCGCAGTTACCGTCTCAGTGTCGTCAGCCAATGGGCGAACATCGGGTCCTGCATCACGACACGTCCGCCGGGACGAATGTCTATCAGGTCCTTCTCCAAAGTGGCATTTCGCAAGTTCTTGATATTCGCGGATGTCCCAAGATCGTACTTTTTCAGAACCTCTTTGGAAGAAAAATTTTCAACACCATCCACAACAGCGTATAGGAAACGTATCTGCTTTGTAGTCAAATTGTCATAAATATTGCTGAATAAGAGGGCTAATTGGCATATCAGACTTTCAAAAGCATCCATTAAGATTTCTCGAGTACAAACGTCGCTGGTCCTTAACCACACCTGTTGTGCTAATTGCTGCACATAGTAAGGGTGCGCGTCAGCCAAATCAACCAAATTGCAAACCAAATCTTCATTTATTTGCTTTCCAGTACGTTGAAATGTTTCTGTAATAAAAGTTATCCAATCAATTTTGGAGATCTTCTCTAAAAACATAATGTCTCCAAACTTGAAGAAAGGCATTTCCGCATTGCCGAAAATATTCATCAACAAATGTCGCTTGCTGCCGTAAAGGCAATAGCAAACTGCGGAATGACGCTGCCAATGCGCCCTTAATTTCCGCTGAAATTCAATTGATTCATTGAAGTTCGAAATGTTCTGAAATCCATCAATGCAGACTACGAATTTCCGTTTTTGCTCTAAGGCAATCGTCTGCGGTAAATCCAAAATGTCATCTATCGACAAATCTGGATTGTTGAAATCCACAGAAAAGGAAATATCGTACGGCTGTATGCTATCTGACAACGAAATCTTTGGGGCAAATGATCCTAAATATTTCTTTACAGAAGCAACGAAATCATCAAAACGGGAATTCGAGGCCTTTATAACGGCCTTGGAAAATATAGTATAGAATTGTTCTTCGTTTCTACAATCAAACAGGTCAATATGGACAACATAGAAGTCTTCATTATCAGAAAAATGCTTTAAGACTTTGTTCACCAAGGATGTCTTCCCCCATCTTCGTGGTGAGATAATTATTGTGTTGATTAGATTCTGAAAGTTTTGCTGTAACTGCGCAGACTCGACAACGCGGTCAGTAAAACTTTCATTTTCAGCGATTTTTCCATAAATAAAAGGTGATTCCATATCCATCGTTTTTTGAGGATGCAAATGTAATGAAATTATTTCAAATAAAATTATTTCAAATAATATTGTTACATCATTCTCATTTCAATTATTCCAGTTTCAGCGTCGACAGCCAATGGGCGAACTTTGGCCTGCATCACATTAAGACAAATCAAAAATCATCACACTTCGGAACCAACAGGTTATTCTCGATTGTGATGTTGCCGAACTGTACGGCGTGCAAACAAAACGTATTAATGAGGCTGTAAACAACAATCCCGAAAAGTTTCCTAATGGATATGTTTTACGATTGAATGAAAAGGAAAAAGATGAACTGGTCGAAAATTTCGACCGGTTCAATTCACAAAAACATTCATCTGCTGCCCAAACAATCGGAGGAGACCTCTTTTGAACTCAATCTCGCGATGGTGAAATTCAAGCACTCCGTAAAACGAG
>JAZUEE010000251.1:0-2349 GCA_045639985.1 Bacteroidales bacterium | reverse complement strand
GGTGTGCCGGTGGAGTTGAGCGTGGCCACAATCTTCTGCCCGATGATGGCGCTTTTGCCAATGCCTGTTACAATCAGACGTCCGTTGGAGTGCAGAATAGTTTCCACACTTTTCACGAAATCCTCATTCAAAAACTGACGTATCTTGTTTACCGCCTCGGCCTCTTCCAAGAGCACTTGGCTGGCATAATTCAAAATTTCCGTGTTATTATCCAACATAATTAATAATTATTTTTTCGAATTTGAATTGCTTGAAAGAAGCGTTCATACTTCCGTCTGGCAATTGCCGTATTACCAAAATAGCGTTTAAAATCCTCTATAGTGAGATTTTCGTACTGTTCATTTTGGAGACGCAAAAATAAGGAAGTTTTCGGTTTGTCTGACACTCCTGTTCTCTTTTTGATATTCTTCGGACAAACCTCCTGACAGACATCGCAGCCATAGACAAGCGGTGCCTTTCTGATGAGCTCATTTTCTATAGTTTTATTCTCCACGGTATGGTAGGAAAAGCACTTGCGCGCATCCACACGATAAGGGGTATCCAACGCCTTGGCCGGGCATTTGTCCATACAGATTCGGCAGTCGCCACAGTCCGATTTTCGCGCAAAATCATATATGTCGCACGCAAAATCCGTCAATATCGTACCCAATACAAAGAAGGAGCCCTCCTCATTGTGAATGAGTCCGTTTTTCCCATAGCAGCCGATGCCGGCCTCAACAGCCCAATTTTTCTCGGAAATACAGGAACTATCCACCGTGACACGACAGCGGCACTCCCCTATTTTCTGAATTTCGGACACCATGTCGTCCAACATCCGTTTCACCAACGTATGGTAATCTTCTATCCAAGTATAGCGGGCCGTGCGATATTTATCGGATGCGGGAATCACATCCATCCAATAGTTAAACGCGACCACAACGACACTTTGGCAGCCCTCCAACAGTTCTTCCGGATTAAAGCGTTTGGAGATATCACGCTCTAAAAAGTGCATTTCGGCCTGACGACCTTCGGCGATAGATTGTTGGAAAAAAGACTGCGCCTCATTCAACTGCCGGGCACGCGCAATACCACATTGCGAAAAGCCGACCATACGCGCAATCTCCTTTATCTTCTGAGCCGGGAAAAGCATCTTTTCGTCCATTTTCAAAAGTTAGAACTTCAACTCTTCGAATTTATCAGGAATACGGATGCTGGTCGGACCCGGCACGTTCAAACGAATGTTCTTTAGAGAGGCGTGAATTTCAAATACGTGGTTTAAATCCTTGAAATCCAATTCTGTAAAAAAGGAACAGGCAGAATCTATGGGGGCGAAATTCCGATATTCAAACGCCAACTTCTGCCCTTGCGGAAGTCTTTCCTCCTGTCCGTTGAACAGGGCCTGTATCATTTGAAAATCCAACGGTATATGCGATAACAATTTCAGCGGTGCATACGTACCTTTGTAGTACTGATACGTCAATTTGTTGACGTATATAAAGCTGTCCGGTGTGCAAACCACACGGATAAATTCAATACCAGAGGCGTGGACATTCAGATAGAGGATGCTATCTACTCTGTTCACCATAAAGAAATTGCAGGTCCGCGTGCCGCCCGTATCGGTCACTTCGGCCTTACCTCGATAGGACAACCATTCGTAATCATGCGCCATGGGCGGCAGCGTATCGACGGATTGAGCGAAGAGGGGAACGCCGACAAACAAAAGGAATAATATCGCAAGTAGAAACCGTCTCATCATTACGCTCTTTTGGCTAAGTTCAGTACCACGTCTGCTGCCTTGGCTGACGCGGAGCCATCACCCAACATGGTATATAATTGTCGGTAATCCTCCTTCATTCGAGCCACATTTTCGGCATTTTCCGTAATCAAGCGCAATTCTTCCGTCAGGTGCTGCGAGTTGAAATCGTGCTGAATCAGTTCGGTAACCACCTTCTTATCCATAATCAGGTTCACCAAAGAGATATAGTTAATGCCGGAAATCAGATGTTTGGCAATAAGGTAGGAAATTTCGCTTCCGGCGTAACACACCACCTGCGGGGTTCCTATCATCGCCGTTTCCAATGTGGCCGTACCTGAAGCCACAATCGCGGCCTTGGCGTTGGCCAACAGCGGATAGGCGCTTCCCGTCACCAACTTCACAGGCAGGTCTTTCACGTATTTGTCATAGATTGATTTGGGCTGCCAGGACACTTCGGAAACAACAAACTGGTACTGCGGAAAAAGTGTCGCCATACGCAACATTTGCGGCAGAATGGCATGTATTTCCTGTTTGCGACTTCCGGGCAGCAGGGCTATGATTTCCCTATCATCCAACCCATTACGTTCTCTGAAGAGTTTGGCATCCTCGCTGTC
>JAZUEE010000250.1:0-2372 GCA_045639985.1 Bacteroidales bacterium | reverse complement strand
CTGCGGAACGATGCCCGACCAGATGAGCGATTCGAGGGAGTATTCTTTGTTCTCGCCGAACTTGTGAATCATCACGAGATTCAGGTCCGCGGAGTCATCCTCGAGTTTGACGAGTGCCTGGCGGTTTTCGACGATGTTTTCTATCTTTTTGGTTTTAGGGTCGTGGCGAAGTTCGCCGGTGTCTTCGGCGGTTTCGGCCAGCTGGTCTTCCAAATCCTGGCGATCCACCACCATCAGGATCTTGTAGGTCCGCAGGTCGGCGATATGGCGCATTTTGCGGACGAGGAATACCATCGTGAGCGACTTGCCGCTGCCCTGAGTGTGCCAGATGACGCCGCTGCGACTTTTCCAGTCGGTGCCCTTTTGCAGACGTCCAATCATCTTGCCCACGGCGCGGTACTGCGGATAGCGACAGATGAGCTTGATGGTGTTGTCGTCTTTCTGCTTGAAGAGGGTGAAGTTGCGGAAGATGTCGATGAGGATTTCGTGGTTGAACATTCCCTTGATGAGGATTTCCTGACGGCCGGAGGGTTCGATATTGACGTCCTCGGCATACTCCTCGGGAAAGATGTCGCGCCAGTTGAGGTAGAAGTCGAAGTCGGCGGACAGGGTGCCGCAACGGGCTTCGGTGCCGTGCGTGATGACGCTGAACAGATTGGTATGGAAAAGGCGTTCGCAGCCCTCCTCGATGCCGGCGGCGAAGGGGTCGTCGGTGGTGCGCCGGTTGGCGTAGCGCTGTATCTGGGTGAAGGCCTCGCTCATCGGTTCCGACACGTCCTCGTCCTTGCACTCGATGACCACGAGGGGAAGGCCGTTGACGAAGCAGACGATGTCGGGGATGATGAAGGGCTTGGTGTTGTAGGTGTTGACGCGGAACTGGTTGATGGCGATGAAGGAGTTCTGCTGGTAGCGGTCAAAGTTGATGATTTTCGCGGTGGGGTTCTCCTCGCCGGTCTGTTCGTTGGGCGTGCGCAGGTGGATGCCTTCCAACAGCAGTTTGTGGATGGTCCGGTTTACGTCGATGAGTGCGCCGTGGTTGTCGGTGATTTTTTCGTAGCAGTAGTCTTGCTGCTCGGTGGTAATCCACGGGTTGAGAACGGAGAGCATACGGTAGAATTCCTCTTTGAGGACCACCTCATCGAAAGATGCACGCATAGTCTCTGCCGGGTCTTGCGGAATGCCGCAAGCACCTTTATCTATAACTTTCCACCCGATCTCGCGGAGTTTGTCAAGAAACGGGCGCTCAACGTTGGTGTATTCGGACATAATGGTATTGAAAATTGAAAATGGACAATTATTTGATGTTCTTGCTTTTAACGTATGTTTCGATATTGTCAAGTTCAATGATGTCGTCGTATTTGCTTTTGACTTTACCGAGCTTGCAGTCTTCGGAAATCAGTTTCAGAAAATCACAGAAATCGCTGTTTTCTGTGCAGAGGCGGTTGACGGTGTCCCAATCGATTTCCATATTGGTTTTTGCGGGGAAAAGGATTTGACTTTCGGCCAGATTTTCCGGATCAAGTTGGATAATGCCGATGCCGAAGGCGTTGTTGAGGCGGCGCATTTCGTCTCGGAAGTCGGCATCTTCATCGATGTGGAGCGCCACCAGATAACCTTCGTTTGCCCAACTGGAGTTGGAAACCGCCTGGAAGAAACATTCACGCAGATTAGTGAAAGTGAGGTCGATTTTCATCTCAAACGAAAACAGTTTGATGGAGGAAACGGAAAGGTGGTTTTGCATTTCCAAGGTTTCCCGACTATATTCATCAAACGGGAATTGTACCCCCACCAAATCGGGATGCAGCCATTTGTTCTGGCCTTTTTGTTTTTTGGAAGACACTTCGTGGAAGATGGTTTTGACGCGGGCTTTGAAATGGGAATCGGCGTAAGCGTAGGCCACCAAAAGCGGGTGCAAATCCCGCTCTTGGAACTTGACTTCAGGTACCTTGACCTCTTTTACTGTAGCAGTTGTGCCGGCTTTCCAAAACTTTCGCAGTGTGAAGCGCGTGGGCTTTTCGCTGGCTTTTACGATTTCGGAATTATCGCCATTTTCAAGAATATTGGTATAGCAGCGTGCGGCAATCGAGGCCTCTGGAGTCTTTCCAGAGGTGCTGAAATCGCCCATCAAATCCAATTCGTGGGCTTTCTGCCAAATTTCTTGCGGTGTCAATGGCGTCTTTACGGCTTCTAATGTTCGGATAATGATATCCCAAAAGGTGGTTTTTGACATGGTATGGTGGTGTTTGGTTGTTATTTCATTTGTTTGGAATTGTCGAGGAACGGGCGTGAAATGGTGGTGGATTCGTTTATCTATAATTTTTGATAGAAGATGACTTAACATTAATTGAATATCCTTTTTGTTGAATAAGTTC
>JAZUEE010000249.1:0-6994 GCA_045639985.1 Bacteroidales bacterium | reverse complement strand
GGACGATTTGCGTGTTGAAGAACGTAGTACAAAAGCGGCAGAAATTATTTGGAAACTTTCTTAAGATTTATACATTTTCAAACCCACCTTAGTTTATGTTAAATTAGGGTGGGTTTTACATATGTCCTTTGTGAAAAATATGAAAAAACATTTGTGTTGCTTTATTTGACGATACGATGTAGTATAGGTATATGTTTTTTGAGATAGGAGGTATCCATATGGAAATCATTGATGCACATGCTCACATTTTTCCGAGTAAAATAGCAGAAAAAGCAACGAAATCTATTGGAGACTTCTATGATTTAGGAATGTTTTCAGAAGCGACTTCTGAGAAACTTTTAAAGGCGGAAAAAGAAGCGGGAATTGCAAAGACACTTGTGTGTTCATCTGCTGTCACGGCTTCTCAAGTAGAATCTATCAATACCTTTATTGCCGATGAATGCGCAGCTCATCCAGAGTTTATCGGTTTCGCTGCAATGCATCCAGAAAAAGAGGGTTTTGAAGAAGAGTTAGATAGGGCAATTTCCCTTGGCCTAAAAGGTGTTAAATTTCATCCTGATTTTCAGAAATTCAATGTGGATGATCCTCGCGCCATTCCTGTTTATGAGGCAATTGCAAAACGGGGTCTTCCAGTACTTTTTCACGCGGGAGATAATCGATACGATTACTCATCCGTTGAACGTATCATTCATTTAATGGAACTGGTTCCAGACTTGAAAGTGATTGCTGCGCATTTTGGAGGATATAGCCAGTGGGACCGCACAATACACTATCCGAAAAGTGATCATTTGTGGTTTGACACATCAAGTTCTCTTGCGTTTCTTGACAAGGAAAAAGCCTGTGAATTAATCCGCTTCCATGGCGTAGAACATTTCTTTTTTGGCGTAGATTTTCCAATGTGGAATCCAACAGAAGATCTTGAGCGTTTTCTTTCATTGCCATTAACCGATGATGAGAGGGAAGCAATTTTCCATATAAATTTCGAAAATGCATTTGGATTATAAGACCGATGACTAACGAATTCGGTCTTTTTTTATACCCTAAATTGTCCAAATGTGCCTATAGAAATCGTGTTTTTTCTTGACAATAAAAAGTAGAAAACATATAATAACCCATATATTGCTTTTATTTATATATATAAAGTAAAGATAAATGCGATGACGGAAATTACACAAAGTTGTATGTTACAGAGAGTCGGCGGTTGCTGTGAGCCGATACTGAGATTTTGTGGACTCCTTCCCGAGCAGCATTCTCGAAGCAGTTGTGAGTAGGGAATGACGGCAGCCCCGTTAAAAGCAAGAACAAGTTTGTTCAAAGAGAGACCGCTTCGGCGGTAATGTGGGTGGTACCGCGGTATTGAATATATCGTCCCTCGACCGATAAACTCGGTTGAGGGTTTTTTAATATCCCTCAACCAAAGACAAGGAGCGATTAGTATGAAATCCATTCGAATTGCAGATGCGACTTTACGTGAAGTGCGCACACTCAGTTTCAAAGAAAAAATGGAAATTGCCCGTCAACTGGAGAATATCCGTGTTGACGTCGTTGAGACATGCCTTGGTGATGGGGATAAGGCAGATACCTTAGCACTACACACCATTTCTTCCACTTTGAAGAATGCCATTCATTCTTGCACGACTGGCTTGTCTACAAAAGAGATTGATGCCACATGGGATGCGATAAAAGGTTCTGCAAAACCAAGAATCCGTATTGAGGCGCCGGTTTCTTCTGTGCAGATGGAGTATTTGTGCCACAAAAAACCACCGAAGATGTTAGAACTTATTGAGGAACTCGTTTCTCATGCTGCCAGTCTTTGCAAAGATGTAGAGTTTGCCGCTGGTGATGCAATGCGCGCAGAACCAGAGTTTTTGGCGAAGGCCTGCTTGTCGGCACTGAAGTGTGGTGCAAAAGTAATTACATTTTGTGATACCGCTGGTGATGTGTTGCCAGATGAAACACGTGCAGTAATCCAAAAGGCTATGGATGCATGCCCAGAATTGGGTAAAGCAAATATAGCCGTTGAATGTAATGGCTTATTGCATATGGCCACTGCTTCGGTTATGGCTTGCTTTGTTTGTGGCGTTGTGGAAGTGAAAGCAAGTATTATTCCAACAAAACTTCCTAGACTTCAATCTGTTGTGGAAGTGGTCAAAAACAAAGGCGAGAGTGTTGGCGTTAGCACAAAAGTTAACGCATTAAAATTGACCACCGCTCTTCGCGCTATCGATCACATCGAAAATTTGGATGCTGAAGAGGAAACCGAAGAGGGAGAAACCAATCATAGAGATGTGGAATTAGATGCTTCTTCTTCCATTGCAATGGTCAACCGTGAAGTGAAAAAATTGGGTTTTGATTTATCCGATGAAGATAAAGCAGCTGTTTATGAAAACTTCTGTCGTGTTGCCAAAAACAAAACTATCAGCAAACGCGATTTGGAAGCCATTGTTGCCAATGCTGCATTACAGGTTCCACCAACCTACCGTTTGGTAAGTTATGTCATCAATAATGGTAATCAGATTTCATCCACCGCTTGTGTCATTTTAGACAAAGCTGGCCAGCAATTAAAGCAGGTCAGTATAGGTGATGGACCAATTGATGCTGCATTTATGACAATTGAACAGATTCTTGGCCATCATTATGAATTGGATGATTTCCAAATTCAAGCAATTACCAAAGGAAGAGATTCTGTTGGTCAAGCACTTGTAAAACTTCGTGCAGATGGTCGTCTGTATTCTGGAACCGGTATTTCGACCGACATTGTAGAAGCAAGTATTCGTGCATATTTGAATGCACTCAATAAGATTGTATACGAGGAATGATTATGAAACTTTCCTATTCAACAAATGGGTGGTATGGGTTCACATGGTCTGATTTGACGGCGATGGCCGACGATTTAGGCTATGCAGGAATCGAAATCCACAATATAAAGAGTGAAGAATTCAGTGGCCCTGGCAAACCATTTTCGCCAGAGTGCTTATTGGAAACTTCCCGTATGCTTCGTCGGCAACACATTCAAATTCCTTGTTTGGATGTTATGGGTGATGTGTCCGATGCAAATGCACTAGAGGGAAATATCCAAGAAACTAAAGAAATGATTGCTTTGGCAGAAGATTTGCACACGCCGTATATTCGTCTTCATGCTTTGTCAGAAAGCGAAAAGGCTGATGAAACGGTAAAGAGCTTAATCAAAGCCGTTTTAAAAGAAGCAGCGGATGCTGAGATTTCTTTGCTTATTGAAACAGCTGGTATTTATAGCGATACAGAACGCCTTCGTAATTTGTTAAATGTGTTTGCTTGTGATGAAGTGGCTGCTTTGTGGGACTTCCATCATCCGTACTACTATCATCATGAAGAACCAGAAACAACCATTACGAATTTGGGCGCGTATATCAAACACGTACATGTAAAAGATTCCATTGATCAAGAAGACGAATTCCAATATTGCTTATTGGGCGAAGGATGCCTTCCGATATCTTCTATGATTATGGCGCTTCGTTCTGTTAACTATGACGGTTTCTATTCCTTCGAATGCACACCGGACTGGTTACAGGATTTCGGAGATGCGGCAATTGCATTTCCGCATTATGTTAATTACATGAAGACATTTGATTTTTCCAATCGTAGTGAGAATCGTTTGTATGATAACAAAACCCATACAGGCCAATATCCATGGAAAAAAGATGAACTAATTAAGAATACATTTTCTCAGGTACTGGATCGTTTGTGTGATGAATTTCCGGATCAGCTAGCGTTCAAATACACAACACTTGACTACACACGCACCTATGAAGAGTTCCGAGAGGATGTGGACACATTTGCACAATCCTTGATTGCGCTTGGTGTGAAACCGGGAGATAAGGTAGCCATTTGGGCCAGCAATGTGCCACAGTGGTATATTACCTTCTGGGCTACCACCAAAATTGGTGCTGTTCTCGTAACGGTGAATACCGCTTACAAAATTCATGAAGCAGAGTATTTGTTCCGTCAATCGGATACGCATACTTTAGTTATGATGGAAAATTGTGCAGATGCAAAGTTTGCTGAAATTATTCGTGAATTGTGTCCAGAGTTAAAGGGACATACCCCAGGGGATCCACTTCATTGTAAGAGACTTCCATTTTTACGCCATATCGTAACAGTGGGGTACAAAGATGAAGGATGCTTAAGCTGGGAAGACGCCATAGCGCTTTCAGCAAAAGTTCCACGCGAAGAAGTGTTTCGTCGTGCAGCGGCGGTTACTCCTGATGATGTCGCAAACATGCAATACACTTCTGGCACAACAGGATTTCCAAAGGGTGTCATGTTAACCCACTACAATATTGTTAATAACGGTAAATGTATTGGCGACCGTATGGATTTATCAACGGCAGACCGTATGATGGTACAAGTTCCAATGTTCCACTGTTTTGGAATGGTCCTTTCGATGACTGCTTCCCTGACGCATGGAGCTACCTTGTTCCCACTTCCATACTTTTCTGCAAAGCCCGCACTTGCTTGTATCCACCAAGAACACATCACGTGTTTCAATGGTGTTCCGACAATGTTTATTGCAATGCTTCGTCACGAGGATTTTGAGAAAACCGATTTCTCATATATTCGTACAGGCATTATGGCGGGTTCCAACTGTCCACCTTCTTTGATGAGAGAAGCTGCGGAGAAGATGAACATGAAAGAAATCACCAGTGTGTACGGGCAAACAGAGGCTTCTCCAGGTTGCACAATGGGACGTGGAGAAGACACCTTGGATGTCCGTGTCGAAACGGTTGGCTGTGCTCTTCCACAAATTGAATGCAAAATTGTGGATCCGGAAACGGGAGAAGAGTTACCGGATGGACAGATTGGTGAATTTGTTGCCCGTGGATATAACATTATGAAGGGCTACTACAAAATGCCAAAAGCAACCGAAGCAGCGATTGATGCAGATGGTTGGTTACATAGTGGTGACTTAGCTTGCCGTGAACCAGATGGCAACTATCGTATTACCGGTCGTTTAAAAGATATGATTATCCGCGGCGGTGAAAATATTTATCCCCGTGAGATTGAAGAGTTCTTGTATACCTGTCCAAAGGTAAAGGATGTACAGGTAATCGGCGTACCAGATGAAAAGTATGGCGAAGAAATCATGGCGGTTATCATCCTCAAAGAAGGGGAGACCATGACCGAGGAAGAAACCAAAGATTTTGTCCGTTCCCATATGGCTCGTCACAAGGTGCCACGTTATGTGGACTTTGTTGATACGTTCCCAATGAATGATGCGGGAAAAGTTCTTAAGTACAAAATGCGCGAAATCGCAATTGAAAAATTTAATTTAAAGAAATAATTGGAAGGAGTTAAATAGATATGTTAGACATCCGTATTGAAAAAACAACAAGTCCAAAAGCAAAACCAGATCAGACAAACTTGGGTTTCGGTAAAATCTTTACCGATCACATGTTTATCATGAACTACACTGAAGGCAAGGGCTGGCATGACCCACGCATTGAGCCATATCACAACTTGGAATTGTCTCCTGCTTCTATGGTATTCCACTATGGTCAGGAAATGTTCGAAGGTTTGAAAGCCTATCGTGGTGCCGATGGAAAAGCTCGTTTATTCCGTCCTATCATGAATGCTCGCCGTACGAACGAGAGTAACAAACGTTTGGTTATCCCACAGATTCCTGAGGAAGATTTCGTTCAGGCTGTTTCCGAAATTGTTCGTATTGACCAAGATTGGATTCCAACCGAGCCAGGTACTTCTTTGTACATTCGCCCATTCATTATTGCTACAGATGATTTCTTGGGTGTTGCTCCTTCAAAGACCTATCTTTTCATTATTATTCTTTCCCCATCTGGAGCCTACTATGCAAGTGGCTTAAAACCAGTTGGAATTTGGATTGAAGACGATTATGTCCGTGCTGTCCGTGGCGGTATGGGCTTTGCAAAAACTGGTGGTAACTATGCCGCTTCTTTGATTGCTCAGGTAAAAGCACATGACGATGGATATTCTCAAGTTTTGTGGCTTGATGGTGTCGAGCGTAAATACATCGAAGAAGTTGGCGCTATGAACATCTTCTTCAAGATTGATGGCAAAATTGTTACCCCAATGCTCAATGGTAGTATTCTTCCAGGTATTACCCGTAACTCCGTTATTCAACTTTGCAAGAGTTGGGGAATGGAAGTTGAAGAACGCAAAGTGTCTGTTGACGAATTGCTCGAAGCTCAGAAGAGCGGCAAACTTGAGGAGTGCTTCGGTAGTGGTACTGCTGCTGTTATCTCTCCAGTTGGCAAATTGCGTTTCAAAGATGATGTTATGACCATTAATGGCGGCGACATTGGTCCTGTTAGCCAAAAATTGTATGACACCATCACCGGTATCCAGGGTGGTACCGTTGCTGATCCATTTGATTGGGTTGTTGAACTCTAATGGCTTTTTCAGCAAATGAAATTTTAAAAGATGCGAAACGAGTGACCTTGTTTGCCGGTCACTATGGTAGTGGCAAATCAAATGCAGCTATTAATTTCGCTTTGCTATTGCGTGAACAACACGAGAATGTTATGATTGCCGACCTTGACATTGTCAATCCGTATTTCCGTACAAAGGATGGAGAACAGGTGTTGACAGAAAAGGGAATCCGTCTTATTTCTTCTCGTTTTGCGAACAGTAACGTGGACACACCTGCATTACCTGCTGAGACCTATGCTATCCTCGATAATAAAGAGGCCTATGGCGTTATGGATGTTGGTGGTGATGACCGAGGAGCTTTAGCCCTTGGTCGGTATGTCCCCGGTTTATTAGAAGAGAACAATTACGATATGCTTCTTGTGATTAACCGCTTCCGTCCACTCACACAAAATGTGGATGATACGGAAGGCATTGTTCGAGAAATCGAGTATGCCGCAGGAATGCAGTTTACGGGAATTGTTCATAATTCGAATTTGGGAGCTGAAACAACAGCACAGGATGTTTTAAATTCTGTGGAGTATGCAGAAGATGTTGCAAAACGTCTTCATCT
>JAZUEE010000248.1:0-3706 GCA_045639985.1 Bacteroidales bacterium | reverse complement strand
CATGCGACTATGTGGTGGCCTACGTTAAAGCCGACCTGATGACCAAGAAAAAGTCGCAACTTTATCTCTCATATAAAAATGAAATTAGCAACCACAAAACGCAGAATGTATGTGCGATGGTGCGCGGAACGAGTGCCCCGGACAGTCTTGTTATCGTGGGCGGACATTACGACCATCTTGGACAGATGGGCGATGAGGTGATATTTCCCGGCGCGCATGACAACGCTTCTGGTACTGCCACAGTGCTCGACCTTGCCCGCTATTTCAAAAACCACCCGCCATATTATACGATGGTTTTCACCCTGTTCAGCGGGGAAGAAGCCGGATTACTCGGTTCTTTGGCGTTTGTAAAGGATTCGCTTTTTGACTACTCCAAAGTAAAGATGATGCTCAATATCGACTTGATGGGTGGCGGTGACGATGGCTTTACGGTCGTAAATTCGGATGCCGACAATACCAAAAATTTTTTTCAAAGCATGGTGGACAGAAATGAGCGCGAGCATCTTGTTAAAGAGATAAAACCGCGTAAAAATGCCAAAATCAGTGACCATGCGCCGTTTATTCTCAAAGGCATGCCCGCCGTGTTCATCTATACGATGGGCGGCAATACCGGCGGTTACCATCAACCTGATGACACTAATGAAAATTGCTCTCTAACGGCCTACGAAGGTATCGTCAGACTGTTTATCAAAGCATTGGAAAAAGTGCGATAATCGGTAAATAGGATCCGAACATGACGTTTCTTCTCCGTTGTTGTATTATGCAAAAGTACACAATGGTTCATTGAAAAAGGGGCTTCGCACGAAACCGCGCAAAGCCCCAATTGTTCATTGTAAATTGTCAATTGTTTATTACTATAATCTGTCAATGCAGTTCAAATCGGAGAAGGCCACTTTAAGGCGTTCAACCATGGATTTTTCACCTTCGCGAAGGAATTTACGTGGATCGTAATATTTCTTGTTGGGTTTGTCATCACCTTCGGGATTACCGATTTGGCCTTGCAGATAGTCGTGATTTTTCTTATAATAATTCATCACGCCTTCCCAGAATGCCCATTGTGTATCGGTGTCAATATTCATTTTTACAACGCCGTATCCGATAGCTTCTTTAATTTTAGCCGGTTCTGAACCAGATCCGCCATGGAAAACGAAGTTGACGGGGTTTTCTGGAGTGTTGAATTTCTTTTGGATGTATTCTTGGGAATTGTGAAGAATAATCGGTTCCAATTTAACGTTGCCGGGCTTGTAAACGCCATGAACGTTACCAAATGAAGCGGCAATCGTGAAGTTAGGGCTGATTTTGCTGAGTTCTTCGTATGCATAAGCCACATCTTCAGGTTGTGTGTAGAGGCGTGCACTGTCTATTCCCGTGTTGTCAACGCCGTCTTCTTCGCCACCTGTAATGCCAAGTTCGATTTCAAGGGTCATTTCGATTTTAGCCATGCGGGAGAGATATTTCTTACAGATTTCAATATTCTCTTTCAGCGGTTCTTCTGAAAGGTCAAGCATGTGGGAACTGAAGAGAGGTTTGCCATATTGGGCATAGTATTTTTCACCGGCATCCAAAAGGCCATCAATCCAAGGGAGGAGTTTTTTTGCTGCGTGGTCAGTGTGGACGATAACGGGTACGCCGTACATTTCAGCCATCTGATGGATATGCATGGCTCCGGAAATCGTACCTTTGATAGCGGCAGCTTCGCCATCATTGTTCAGGGCTTTGCCAGCGCAGAAAGCACCACCACCATTGGAAAATTGAATCATTACGGGAGAATTTACTGCTTTGGCAGCTTCCATTACGGCGTTGATAGAATCTGTACCAACTACATTTACGGCAGGAAGCGCGAACTTCTCGGCTTTTGCAATTCTGAAAATTTCCTGAAGGTCTTTACCATAAACCACACCGGGTTTTACTTTTGATAAGATTTTTTCCATTTTTGAATGTTTTAATATTAGTTGTTAATGTTTTTTCGTATTGCCGGAAAGTAGAATGGGCTATTTCCGTTTGCGTCGGTTCCAAAGAAATTGGAAAACCTTGGTCCCGATGGTCAGAAACGTGGATAGCGTCGAATGATTGGAGGCCAGTTTGGAAATGTTGGATACAATGCCGTTTTGAGTGAATCGGCGAATGCCTACCGCACTATTCCAAATTTTCTTGAAGGTATCTACATCTTCTTGGTACGCATCGAAATCGTTTGCCAAAACATTTTCTTGCGCATGGATATCCTTCTTGAGTTGTTCCTTCCGAAGGGATATCTCGTCAAGATTGTTGAATGGAGCAGATTTACGCATCGTTACCTCCTTTCGTCTCTTGTATAGATGATGAGTTCGAAGTGTGGCCGTCCTCTTTCTGACTGAAGAGGATTCGACTTAATTTGCGAATCAGGGGATTCACAAACAGTGTATCTTTCTTATATAATACTACTATTATTATGAGCATAAAGATACCGCATACGATGGTGTATGCCCATCCTGCGTTGAGCGCTATTGTCAGCCAGCTGACCAATGCGTCGGACAGATAGATGACCACCACTAATGCGCACACTACGACAATCAGCATGGATAGAACCACGGAAAGAATCTGTGATGACTTTTCCAACAGCTCTAATTTCAATAAGTCATAACGCTTGGACAGGTAAGAAGCCATGTCCTTAGCTGTCCGAGCGTTACGGGGTGATCGTTTTGTCAATTTGTCAATGAAGCTCATGTTCGAGTTGATTATTCAACGACATCGTTTTCAACATCTTCGATGAGGTTTTCACACAAGTTCTCGATTTCGGACGGTGCCTCTTGACGTTGACATTTGAGTTTTGCAATCAGTTTGTCAATTTCTTCTTTGGACATTTTGGAACACACTTTTTCACGGAGTTCCTTGCCCTTTTCGGTTGTTACCAAAAGCGTAATTCCTGTAGCGGCTGCAGCGCCGGCAACAAATGCTAAAATTTCTGAAGCTTTCATAATGTTGTTTTTTTTTAATTTGTTAATAATAGATGATTTATATGCAGCTCCATTACAGTTTCCCTTGCAGTGCTTGGGCTGTATAGGAGCGTTTGCGTTCTAATAATTTTTCGGGCGTGCCTTCGAAAATAATTTTCCCGCCGTTGTCACCGCCTTCGGGCCCCATGTCTATAATCCAGTCGGCGCATTTGATGACTTCGGGGTTGTGCTCAATAACCACGATTGTGTTGTCGCGTTCTATGAGCCGGTTAAATGATGTATAGAGTTTGCTGATGTCATGAAAATGGAGCCCTGTTGTGGGTTCGTCAAAAATGAAAATCTTATTCTGTTCGTCATCGTCCAAAGAGAGATAATAGGCCAATTTCACACGTTGGGCTTCGCCACCAGACAGGGTGGAGGAGGGTTGTCCCAGAATCAAGTAACCTAATCCGACATCTTGGAGTGGTGTTAGTCGCCGCACAATGTTCTTGGTTTGGTCGGTGACAGGCAGTTGTCGGAAATATTCCAGAGATTCGTCAACCGTCATGCTGAGGATATCGCTGATGGATTTTTCTTTGATTTTCACATCTAACGTCTCTTCGCGGAAACGGGCACCATTGCAGGACGGACAGGTCATTTCCACGTCGGCCATGAACTGCATGTTGATATGGATGATGCCTTCGCCTTCGCATTCCTCGCAACGTCCGCCGGCCACATTAAAAGAGAAAAAGCTGGGCTTGTAATTCCGTTGTTTGGCAAGCGGTTGGTTGGCG
>JAZUEE010000247.1:0-5092 GCA_045639985.1 Bacteroidales bacterium | reverse complement strand
TAATGCGGTAATGTGAAAATAAGATGACGTACCCTTGAAACTTGAAACCTGAAACATTAAATTTTTTTGGCGTTATTAAACAGGTCAAGGAGCAGTTTGCTTTGGCCGGGATGTGAGGCATTGTAGTAGTTGCTGAGGAAGATGATTTGCACGCCGTCTTTCGGTCGGTAGAGCCAGAGGTTGTGGAATCCGTTCCACAGTCCGCCGTGGAAAACGAGGAAACCATGGTCGCGGCTCTTTTCCAAGTGGAGACCGTATCCGTAAAGGTCACGAGGAATAGTGCCATTAGAGGTTTTGTTCTGCATTTTGGAGGCCTCATCCACGTATTCTTTGGGGAGAATTTTGTAGTCTATAAAAAATGCGTTTGTCCAGCGTACCAGGTCTTCTGCGGTGGAATAGACCCCTTTGTCGCCGAGTATGCCGTCCAATCGGTCATATTGAGCAAGGGAACCGCCTTTCCAGTGTCCGCGGGCGATGGGCACGCTGACGGCCTCTTTGACTGGTTGGATGTCAAGGTATTCTTGACCCGGGCGAACATGAACGTCAGGCTGTTTGTTATCGGGGTATAGACCAACAAGTTCGGTGAAGAAGTAGGTGTCTTTCATGCCTGCCGGCTTCCACAAGTAGTCGCGCACATATTGTTCGAAGCGCATGCCGGAAACCTGTGCGACGATGGAGGCGAGCAGCGCGTAGTTGGTGTTGGTGTAGGTATAGCCCTGTCCTGGGCGGAAGAACCATTGCACTTTGTTGTTTTTCAATACTTTAACCAAGTAATCATTGGTAATGAACGGCGTGGTGTCGTATGTCGTATATGGGAAGTTGAAATATTCGGGTAATCCGGAATTATGAGACAACATCTGCTTAATGGTGACGTTGCCGTAGGGTATGCCGGGGAAGTATTTTTTGAGGGAATCTTTGAGAGAGAGTTTGCCTTCATAACAGAGTTTCAGAATGGCGGCGGCAGTGAACTGTTTGGATACGGACGCCAAATCAAATGCGGTGTTGTTCGTCATAGCATTGGATTTCTGCATGCGCAACGTTTCCAGATCGTTCATAGACAAATTGCAGTAATTCTGATTGGTTTTATATAATTGCAAATAACCGTAAGATTTTTCCACTAACACGGTATCGTGACGGGCGATGAGAATGGTTCCGTTTAATCGTTCGCCCAAATGGTCGGCAAATTTTATCAAAGTGTCGATGAAGGGATCTCCGGAATTTGAAGGAACGGTATGCAGTTCTCTGGTTTCAAAAGGAATGAGAAAATCGTGGAAAACGTCTTCTTTAAGGAAAGAATCAGCTTGTAAAAAGCTAATACATAAAAAGAAGGAAAGGAAAATAGTAGCAGTCTTTTTAATCATAATGACTGCAAAAATAATATTAAAAAAGATGTGGGACAACGTCTAAATGACAAAGTTATCCCACATCAATAGTTGATAATATGATGGTTAAATATTCGGTTAGCCATTCATGGAGGCTAAGAACTCTTCGTTGTTTTTGGTTCTTTCCATATTTTCCTTGATAAAGGTCATGGCTTCAATGGTGGTCATATCGGCGAGATGGTTGCGGAGAATCCAAACTTTTTGGAGGGTTTCGGGTGTTTGCAGCAAGTCGTCTCGTCGCGTGCTGGATGCCACCAAATCGACAGCAGGATAGACACGCTTGTTGGAGAGTTTTCGGTCGAGTTGGAGTTCCATATTGCCGGTGCCCTTGAATTCCTCGAAGATGACTTCATCCATACGGGAGCCGGTTTCGATGAGGGCGGTGGAAATGATGGTGAGGGAACCGCCGTTTTCCACGTTACGGGCGGCGCCGAAGAAGCGCTTGGGTTTTTGCAAAGCGTTGGCTTCCACACCGCCGGAGAGTACCTTGCCGGAGGCCGGTGCCATTGTGTTGAAGGCGCGTGCCAAACGGGTGATGGAATCCAGCAGGATGCAGACGTCGTGCCCGCATTCCACCATGCGCTTGGCTTTTTCCAATACCATGTTGGCGATTTTGACGTGGCGCTCGGCCGGCTCGTCAAAAGTGGAGGAGATGACTTCGGCATTTACGCTGCGCTGCATGTCGGTGACCTCTTCCGGACGTTCGTCAATCAATAGAATGATGAGGTATATTTCCGGATGGTTGGCGGCAATGGCGTTGGCTACGTCTTTGAGCAATACTGTTTTACCGGTCTTTGGCTGGGCCACAATCAAACCACGTTGTCCTTTCCCGATGGGGGCGAACAGGTCGATGACGCGGGTGGATAAATTGCAGTCGGAATGTCCTGTGAGGTTTATTTTTTCGTCCGGGAACATCGGTGTCAGGTAATCGAACGGGATACGGTCGCGAATGTCTTCCGGGTTGCGCCCGTTTATTTTTTCCACTTTGGTGAGCGGGAAATATTTCTCACCGCTTCTCGGCGGACGAATGGCGCCATACACGGTGTCACCGTTTTTCAAACCGAAAAGTTTGATTTGCGACATGGAAACGTAAATGTCATCCGGAGATGTCAGGTAGTTATAGTCGGAAGAACGCAGAAAACCGCAGTTGTCGCTGGTTACTTCCAACACACCTTCCGCCATCACAGTGCCCTCATACTGGGAGTTCACTAACATGGCGTTCTGCTCTTCTCTGATTTTTTCGCCTTCGGTTTTTTCAACAACGGGTTCCTTTTTTGATTTAGGCTTCCCCTCTTGTTGTTCACTTTGGTTTTTTGATTTTTTGTCCTGCTTGTCGAATTTATTCTGTTTTTTATCAAACTTTTTAGGTTTATCTGCTTGATAAGAAGGTGCTTCTTCTTGAGCTACCGGTTCCGATGTTTCTTTATTGTCGTTGATGGATTGTTCCAAAAAGGAATAATCATCATTGAGGGTATCGGTCGTGGTAAGAGGTTGACTCTCTGCATCCGATAGTGGAAGTTCCAATTCATTGGAAGAAATTTCGGGGGTTGATTCCTCCTCCTTTTTAGGTCTGCCACGTTTCTTTTTGGTGGCTGGCGCTTCTGGTTTGGAAGGTTCGGCTTCAGAAACTTCAACCGTTGTTTCTGAATTGTTGGCTTTAGTGATTTCAGCCGTATCGGCTGTTTTCGATTTGGTGGTTTTTCGCTTGTTGGAGCGTTTGGGCTTTTCCTCGGTTGTGACTTCTTTTTCTATAGAAACAGTTTCTGCAGCAGGGGTGGAAACGGATTCTACAATTTGAGGGGTCTCTTCAACAGGATTGGTAATGGTTTCTTTGAAAATAGGCACTTCTTTTTTCTCTGGAAGATTCACCTTAATAGTCTTTTTGTGTTGGTTGGAAGTGGCAACTGGAATATCGTTAGTAGTTGTTATTCTCTTCCGCTTAGGTCTTTTTTCAGTAGAGTCTGGCATAGATGGAATTGTTGTATTGATTTTCTTATTTATCTGAAAGAAGCAGCATTACCGAAGGAAGGAAGAGGCAACGCCGCGTTTTGATAAGACGCGGCAAAAATACATTTTTTTTGTACTTTTGCGGCCTTTTGAAAAAAATGATAGAAAAAATAAAATTTCTAATAAAGAAAGTCTTCACACCGCAGTTCATCCGTTTTGTTTTCGTCGCGGCACTGAATACCGCATTCGGATGGTGCGTTTTTGCGCTTTTCCGTTTCCTGTTGGGCCTGACATCCTTGCAGGATCCGTATGTGTTGGCCGCATTTTTAGGGACGATTGTCAGTGTGCTGTTTAATTTCAAGACCTATGGTGGTATTGTTTTCAAAAACAAGGACAATAAACTGATTTTTCGGTTTGTCATGGTCTGCATCATAACTTATTTTGTCAACATTTTCGGCATTTGCATCTTGGAGCATTTCGGCATCGACAATTATATTGCCAGTGCGGTGATGTGCGTGCCGGTGGGCTTGCTCAACTATCTGTTCAATAAAATATTCACTTATACTCGCGATACCAAAAAATGGATTTGGTGGATGATGTGCAGCATCTTAGTAGTCGAAGTGGTCGCTTTCGTTTGTATGAAATGCTTGTGATTCACTTTTTCTGATAATGCTTTTGTTGAGAACAAAAAACAATCATTATGAATAATATCAGACTTTACACGGCAGGGAAAGCGGATTTCGAATCCATCATCCGTAGTGGACGTATCTATGTGGATAAAACCGACCTTATTTACAGGATGACACATGAATCCGATTATGTGTTCCTCAGTCGCCCTCGTCGATTTGGTAAATCTTTGTTGTGTAATACGTTGATAAGTTATTTTCAAGGTCATAAAGAATACTTTGAAAGATTGATGCTTGGACAATTGGAGACAGAATGGGTGGCATACCCAGTACTGCATTTTGATTTGAGTTTGTGTAAAAACAAGCAAGACGTGAAGGGTATTGTTTCTGAAATCAGTCTTCAACTTAGTCCGTATGAAAATGTATATGGCCGCAATATTGAAGAAATCACCTTGGGACAGCGTTTGGCAGGTCTGATTCAGCGAGCCCATAAGAAAACCGGGCAAGGTGCGGTCGTTATTTTGGATGAATATGATGCGCCTTTACTTGACGTGTTGAACAAACCTGATGAGTTGAATGAGGTTCGGCGTCTTATGCAGGAGTTATTCCAGCCGTTGAAAGTTTACGAAAAAGACCTTCGTTTTACCTTCATCACAGGAATAACAAAATTTTCTCATCTATCTATTTTTTCCACGCTTAACAATCTGAGCAATATTTCAATGTCCGAAAGATATTCTGCTATCTGCGGTTTTACCGAAAAAGAGTTGCTGACGGTTTTTGCTCCGGATATCCAAATGCTGGCTGATAAGGAAAAGTGTTCTTTTGAAGAAATGTATGCGAAGTTGAAACGAAAATATGAGGGGTATCATTTCAGTGAGAATTTGGAAGATATTTTTAATCCGTACAGTCTGACGAAGGCGTTTATGGATGCCAAATTGGGAGATTACTGGTTTGGAAGTGGTACGCCAACCTATTTGTTTGAACAGATGAAACGCTTTGGTACTCGTTTAGAGGAATTAGACAGAGATAATCTGCGCGTTACGGCCCAGGGTTTTGATGTTCCCACAGAAGCAATGGATTCCGCCCTCCCGTTGTTGTACCAGTCAGGTTATTTGACTATCAAGGACTTTGACAGAA
>JAZUEE010000246.1:0-5190 GCA_045639985.1 Bacteroidales bacterium | reverse complement strand
CGACGCCCTCATTTCGGAACAGGTGGAGGAAATCACCAGAATAGGAGCCAAAGAGGATGAACTCGACCTTTTCTCCGAGCAATATATGGAACGGCTCAACCGTCTGAAACTACCCAACACCAAGGTAAAGCTGATGGAACGTTTGCTTCGCCAGGTCATCGACCACCTGCAGAAAGTCAACAAGGCCAAAGGTGTTGATTTCTCCCAGCGGTTGGAGGCCATTGTCAAGAACTACAACGACCGCAGCGACAACACCACGTTGGCCAACGAAGTCATCGACGAAGTGGTATCTCAGATGACGGATTTGCTGGCCGAAATCAATAGTGAGAAAAAGCAGTCGGAGGAGATGGGTATCAGTTATGAGGAAAAATCGTTTTACGACATCTTGATGCTGGTGGCGAAAAAGTACAACTTTGAGTATCCGGAAGACAAGGCCATTGCCTTGGCCAAGGAAATCAAAGTCATTGTAGATGACAAGGCCAAATACACCGACTGGTCGCGGCGTGAAGACATCAAGGCCGAACTGAAGATGAACCTGATTCTCGTGCTGTCGGAATACGGCTATCCGCCCTTCGTCAACGACGAGGTTTTCAAGGAAATCTTGGAACAGGCGGAGAATTTCAAGAAACACAACGGATGATGATAGAGACGGTGTGCGCAACGTCTCGACTGATGAACAAAATCATTGATCAGGTTTTTTGCGTTTCAGAAAATCGTTTAACAAGCATTTGCCAAAATAAAAAAATTAAAATAAACAATTAAAACAGTAAGTCTAATATGAATAAAAAATCTTTTTTCTTGGGTGTCCTAACCGGCGGAGTCCTTACCTTCGTGGTTCTTTTCGTTATTGCTTTGGCAATTCAAAAGTCTAAGGGCAACGACCCTATTCAACAGTTAGACCCCATTCAATATTTAGAAAAGCCCGTTAGCTATGAGAACAAAGATGTGACATCTTTCAAGGTACTTCAGGTCCTTGATAATGGAGCGCTGGCAACCGAAGCCTCCGATGAGATTGGAGATAAGGTATTATATTATGGTAATACAGTCCTTATTAGAGGTAAGGATTTCTACAGCGACCAAATTGTAGTAGTCAAAAATCCTAAGAGAGTAGGGACGCATAGTTATACTAACAATGGCGGTATGCCAATGACTGTGCCAGTTATCGAGGGTGATATGCGGTGATTCAAACCTATATATTATTTAATACATAAGAAAACCGGCCGATATAAGCGTTATGCTTAAAATCAGTTGGTTTTTTTGTGCCATTTAAAATGTGTTTCTATATTCCGAATAAGAATGCCCGTAGCCTCTGCCACTCGAGCACGGCGGCTTCGGCGAGTTCCCGAAACGCATCTCCGAAGACTGCAAACCCGGCAAAGTGAAAAGCCAACACGATGAGGTTTAACGCTGAAGGAGTTGGAAAGTTTTGTGGAGAGCAAGGGGATACGATAAAAAAGAGTATCTTTGCACCTGCAATTATTAAGCAAATGCCATGAGCGAAAAAATATCCATACGGTTTTATAAGGACCACGAAGTGCGAGCCATTTGGGACGAGGGAAAGAATCTGTGGTGGTTCTCGATAGTGGACATTGTAGGCGCGATTACGGAAAGTCCAAATCCCAGAAAGTATTGGAGCGTATTAAAGACCCGGCTCAAGAAGGCAGAAAACGAGTTGACTACAAGTTGTAGTCAACTGAAATTGACCGCTGCTGATGGAAAGAAATATGCCACAGACTGTCTGCCTCAAGATAAAATTGAAGATCTGGTAAAGTCCATTCCCAACAAAAATGCTACGGATTTTCTGGATTGGTTCACCTACAGCGATAACACCATCGATGGCAAAAGCAAAAAGAAAGCTTATACCTTTTGGGAAAGTCATTTGGTTGCAGACAATGAGGTAGGAACCACTCAGGCACTGCAGAAGATTCACGCATACCTCTTTGGCGGTCTTTATGATTTTGCAGGAAAGATTCGTACGAAAACAATTTCCAAAGGCAACACCGTGTTCTGCCTGGCCGAATATTTACCCGAAAATTTGAAGTCCATTGAGCAAATGCCGGAAACCAATTTTGATGAAATTGTGGATAAATATGTAGAGATGAATGTGGCACATCCATTTATGGAAGGCAATGGGCGTAGCACTCGCATCTGGCTGGACCTTATCTTCAAGAAACAGTTAGGACAGTGTGTGGATTGGAGTAAAATCAATAAAAACGACTATCTAAATGCGATGATAGAAAGTCATTTGAACAGCTGCAAAATTAAAGTTTTGTTACGACAAGCCCTCACTAACAAAATCGACGACCGCGAAATTTTCATGAAAGGTATTGACTATTCATACTATTATGAGCAAGCGGAAGAGAATTAGGGCCTTTGCAAAATAGGGCTTGCGCCACCGCCATCCTGCTCTACCCCGAGAACGGTGACTTCGGCGAGTTCCCGAAACTCATCTCCGAAGACTGCAAACTCGGGAAGGGGATATGTAAATTTGTCGTAGAGACGTTGCTTACGACATTTCCATTAAAAATGTCGTAATAAATGCCCGAGAATCGCAGATGTTGGAATGCATTTATCTTGAATAATTGCGCACGGCATCGGGAAAGATAAGGCGAAAAATAGTATCTTTGTAAGTTTAAAAATGAAATGGTCATTGCATTTTTGCACCATTATAACTAACTGACACAAAGCATGTACACATTCCTCATCGCCATAGCAATCCTCGTAGTGGGCTACTTTATCTACGGAGCTTACATTGCCCGTATCATTGACATCAATCCACAGAACCCTACGCCAGCTCTGACACAGACCGACGGCATCGATTTCGTTCCCTTGCCCACCTGGAAAGTCTTTATGATTCAGTTTCTCAACATCGCGGGGCTCGGGCCAATCTTCGGTGCCATTATGGGCGCACAGTTCGGCACGGCCTCTTATCTCTGGATTGTGTTCGGCACCATTTTCGGCGGCGCCGTCCACGACTTCATTTCGGGCATTATGTCGTTGCGCAACGACGGCGAGAGTCTGCCACAACTCATAGGGCGTTACCTCGGCGAAAATGTCAAGAAAGTGATGATTGTCTTCGTGCTGCTTTTCCTTACGCTGGCAGGTGCGGTCTTCGTTTCGCAGCCGGCCGACATCATCGTCGGCTCGCTGAATACGCCGGAAGCGGCTGCCGGAAGTGCGTCCCTGCCGTTCTATATGAATGTCTATTTCTGGGTTGGCGTCATCTTCTGCTATTACCTTGTCGCCACGCTGTTTCCGATTGACAAAATCATCGGCAAAATCTATCCGATTTTCGCCATCTGCCTGTTCCTTATGGCCATCGTGATACTGGTGGCCTTGCTGGTGCGATGGCCGGCTCTGCCTGAGATGTGGGAGAGCTTCGGCACGAAATACGACCCCGCACCCATTTTTCCGATGATGTTCGTGTCGATAGCCTGCGGTGCCGTCAGCGGTTCCCACGCCACGCAGTCGCCTATGATGGCACGCTGCCTGAAAAACGAGAAGCACGCCAAGCCGGTATTCTATGGTGCCATGATCGCCGAAGGCATCGTGGCACTCATCTGGGCCGCGGCTGCGACGGCTTTCTATCAGGACAACGGAACCGCCTTCACCCAAGGACAGGTGGTGAATTTCATCTGCCACAACTGGATAGGTGTTTTCGGCGGCATACTCGCCATACTCGGCGTGGTGTTCGCCCCCATCACCACGGGCGACACGGTGCTGCGCGCGGCGCGTCTCATCGTGGCCGACACTTTCCATATCGAGCAGAAAAACATCCGCAACCGACTGCTCATCTGCCTTCCCATTTTTGCCGTCTGTGCCGCATTCCTCGTCTTCAGTTTAGGCGACACCCAGAATTTCGCCATCGTGTGGCGCTATTTCACCTGGAGCAACCTCGTGATGGCAGCATTCTCATTCTGGGGCATTACAGTCTATCTCACCCAGCGGGGCAAGAACTACTTTGTGTCGCTTATCCCCGCCATATTTATGAGCTTCGTCACCATCTCATTCATTCTTGAAGCGCCGACGGGTGCCTACATTCCAGGCAAAGGCCTCGCACCCTGGATTGCGCAAACAATAGCCGCCATCGCCACAATAGCGGTCACCGCTTGGTTCTACCGATGGATGAGAAACCAGAAGAAGACAGGAACGGGAATGTAGGGGCGGGATGTAACCGAAGAGACGCGGTGCGCAACCATAGAGACGCGGCACGCCGTGTCTCTACAAAAAAATCGGACACCAATCCCAAAAAAATAATGGGCAATTCTAAATAAAACTCTTTGATAATCAAATAAATATTTGTATATTTGCCGCAAATTTGAAGAGAAAATGGACACATACAAAAGGGCATACAGAAAACTTGGCAACCAAGGTTTATTTGATTCAGAAGAAAGAACTTCAATGTTGAACGCATTGGGAAATCCGCTGGAAAGACTTTCTGAAACGATTGATTTCGAGATGTTTCGTGAGACGTTGGAGATGGGTTTGTATCGGGAGCGTCTGACGAACGCTGGAGCAAAGCCCTACGACTATGTGCTGATGTTCAAGATACTCGTGCTTCAACGGATGTACAATTTGAGCGATGAGCAGACCGAATACCAGATTGTTGACAGAACGAGTTTCCGGAATTTCCTCGGACTTGCAAGCGGCGACAAGGTGCCCGATGCCAGAACCATTTGGACATTCAAAGAGCAGCTGACGGAAAAGAATCTCTATGACAAACTCTTTGCAGATTTTGACAAGTTCCTGCGGGAGAAGAATCTGATAATGAATCAGGGCGTGATAATAGACGGCAGTTTCGTGGAAGTACCCCGCCAGCGCAACACGCGCGAGGAGAACAAGGCCATAAAGGAGGGACGCGGCAACGAGCTATGGAACGAGGAAGAAGGAGATGGCGAGGAGGATAAGAAGAAAAAGGCCAACAAGAAGAGGCACAAGGACACGGACGCCAGATGGACGAAGAAGGGCGGGCAGAAACATTACGGATACAAGAACCACGCAAAGGTCGATGCCAAGAGCAAGCTGATAAAGAAGTCGGTAACCACGAGTGCGGAACAGCACGACTCCGTTCCGACCAAGTTGCTGATAGACAATGACGACAGAGGTCAGGAGCTGTATGCCGACAGCGCATATATCGGAAAGAGCGTGAAAAGCGTGATGCGCAAATACCAGATGAAGGACCGCGTCATC
>JAZUEE010000245.1:0-5980 GCA_045639985.1 Bacteroidales bacterium | reverse complement strand
CGGCGTATCGTTGTCCGCAATGGGGAAGATGTGGTAGTCGGCGACATCCTCGGGCGACAGCGACAGCTCGGCCAAGATGGACACCAGTTCCGGGCACGACTGGATAGTTGCCAACGTCAGGTCCTCGGTAGATTCCTGACGTTCGTGGTCGTTGTGCAGGAAATCGACCACGTGGGCAAACGCCGGCGTGGCAACGTCGTGCAGCAGCGCGGCAACAGACTGTTGCACATCGTGGGTAAAGTGCCACACGATGAGGCCCGCGCCCACGCTGTGCTCGTAGCGCGAGTAGGGCTCCGCCAGTTCGAAAGTCTTAAACGACGTGTATTCGCAGCCGCAGTTCATACCCACCTGCTGCAAGCGGCGCATCGGTGCCGTCTGTGCTATACGTCGCACAAAGTCCGGAATGTCGTTATGGTAAATGTTCCAAAGAGTCATATTTGAAATTCGTGAATCCCCAATGTCTTGTTTTTTATAAAAACGGCTGCAAAAATGCAAAAATCCCGATTCTCCAGAAATTATGCACCAGCCTTTTACAAGAGGAAGAATTTGCAAAAAATATAATATATGCCCAGACAATTTTTGTATTTTTGCATCGTTATCTCTCTGTTTCAATACTTTATCATTATGGAAAAATTATTATTAACCCTAATCCTATCTGGCATTTTATTTGCCTCTTTTGCGCAAAACAATGTCACCAATTCCGGACAAGCCGCACAACAGGAAGTCCAAATGAACAATGTGAATCCGCAATGCCAATTGGGTGATTTAGCGGAACACAAGGTGACCAAAGAGCAGATTCTCGAGCAGCCGTTTTTAAAAGTTGTTCCTGCTATGGAAGAGCCCTACAAGATGGAAGTTGAATCTTTCCAGATTATTATTGTAGTTAAAGGCGAGGAGAGTGCGCCCATTCCCATTCTTGGCAACCAAATCAGTGAAAAAGCGAAAGAAAAAATTTTGCAACTTCCCGCCGGCTCTCTTGTAGTATTTGAGAATATCAAGGCGACCTCCAAGGCGTGCACTCGCCACTTAGACGAAGTAACCTACCGCATTGTCGAATAGATTTCAGCCTCAAAAAGCGCCCTATTACGTATGCGAGTTTTTATTGGAAGAAACCGACTTACGAAACTTGAGTAACTTTTAATCGTTCGAAATCAGGAGTTTCTCGGAAATTTGCATTCGTTTAGGATGTTATTTCAGTTTGTCAATCAAATAGTTTCGCATCTGCTCCACAGTCACATCGTGTATGGGCTGCATCTGTTGGAAATTGGCATCTGTCGCAATCCTATTGGAAGACAACATTATAGTCGCTGCTTTAGTGCTCAATTTGAAGCCTGAGTATTTCACAGCCGCCCCTATTCCATCTTTTAGAGAGAATCCTGATTGCACTATAGAATAAATATCGTAATAATCACGATACTTCATACGGCGCAGCATAACTTCAATTTTCATTGCCAAAACAGAAGGAATGTCCGCCAAAACAATATTTCCCTGATATGGGATTCTTTCGTTCACCGGTGAAAAATTATTGCTTACAAAAAAGGATATTTTTACACCTTTCACCACAAACATCACCTGGTCAAAGCCTAAGATGTCACGGTGTTCTATCGGACCTATTTTGTCCTGAATTTCCTGCTCGATGTTTGGCCAATCCACTTCAGGCTTTTCCTCTTTTGAAATGCGCCACATCATAAAGTCCAGATCTTCGCTGATACGATGGCCTAACTGTATGGCCAAAGCAGTGCCACCGCAAAGCGTGTAATTCTTCACACAATCCAATTGCGCCACCTGATCAATAATGGATTCAATATTGGAAGTAAGTCCTTTACGCATTATTTAATAGTTTTTTCAAATGTTTCTGTTCCTGCTGACGAAGAAATTTCTCCGGCTTTTTGATATTAAAATAATAGAGGGCAATCATCACGTTCAGGTCGAAAAGGTAGTCGCCACTAATCGCCATATTTTCCTGCCATACTTTTCTCACGTATGCCTTGTGATACAAGATGAAAAGTTTCGCGATATCATCCATATCCAAATGCACAAAGACCTTCTCTATCAGCAATTCGTCAGAAAGTTGTTCTATGGAAACATTGTCATACGACCAAAAGGCATTTGCCTGCATAAGTTTGTCAAACAACTGCTGCTTGACTTCATTTTTATATTGCTGTATCTTAAAATCATTTTGAACACGAAGAATAGCGCCTTCCTGGAGTGCGAAAAGGGATTCCAATTTCAAAGCAACCGGCAACGTTACATCGCGTTGGTCGTGCATAATATAGTTCAACTGCTGCCGTGAGATTCCAATTTCACGCGCAACAAACGCCTGGCTGAAAGTGTTTTTCGCCATCAAACCAGACAAGAAACTTCCCAAACTCTGCTTCATAATCTATTTGCAATCAGGTTGCAAAAATACATTTTTTGTCAACATATTCGTTGACAAAATCCAATCGTCGCAAAACAGCAATCAACTATTGTGCAGCATTTATCGGGAGTTCTCGGAATATGGCAATGAGGCGGTTGATACAAAAAAAAGGAGTTATCGCAACCTATTTTTTCAAAAAACATAGCGACAACTCATTTTTTGGTATTTTTTTTAAAAGACGCAATAAAAAAGCCCCGAAAATTCGGAGCTTTGGTGGTGCGTTTTGTGAAAGATCATCGAACTTTTAGGACTTTAATAACGACGCGTCTCACAATTTCATTATTCACAATTGCCTTTCCCTCGTTTGCATTCTCCCAAACAGTAATAGGTCATATTTTCCTTTTGCGCGGAGTCCAAAGTGAAAGCCTCATCGGAGACTCGGATAACGAACACACCCTGTTCGGCTGCGTATTTGTCCGAGTCATAATCATAGTTGATGGCAGCCATTGCCAAATAGACATTCACGCCTGCATACTCAGGGAAAACAGCGGCAAACTTATCCATCTGCTTGATAAAATGGTCAATATCGTCTCTGCGGCAGTTCGTTTTCACTTCCACTGCCACCGCGTCCGTGGTGTCGTGCAGAAACAGATCCACCTCCATTTCCAGCCCCAACTCCTTGCGCTTACCCTTCATCCCTTTCCAGCATTTGCACAGATCAAAACCAGCCTGTTGAAACAGTGCCAATGCGGATGGCTCCATCAGGCCCTCCACCACGTGTCCCATCTGGGAGCTGTACTTGGTTGACACTTCCTTGACTTTTCGGTCGGTTTCCCGCATTTGCTGACGCAGCTCCTCCATTTGTCTTTCCGCCTTCTCCTGCCGCTTGTCATAAGCTTCTTGTTCCGCTTTGCGCCATTGCACATATTCCGCCTTCCATTTCTCATAGGCCTCCCACTTCGCTTTTCGAATCATTTCGTATTCGGCTTGGCGTTTGTCGTATTCGGCCTGGCGTTTGTCGTATTCGGTCTGGCGTTTAGCATATTCGGCCTGGCGTTTGGCGCATTCAGCTTGGCTTTTAGCATATTCGGCCTGACGTTTGGCATATTCGGCCTGTTCAGCTTTCCGACTCTTTTCGTATTCGACCTGGCGTTTAGCATATTCAACCTGAAAACGCTCATAGTCGGTTTTTCTTTTTTCTTCTGATTGAAGCAATATTAAGGATGCTTGAGACAGTACTTCTCTTATCTGGTCCAAAGAAAGGACTTCTTTTCTATCTATTGTAGCTTCTTCCATTTTTAACTATTTTAATAATCGTATTGTTAATATTAATCCTCATGGAACGAAAAAAAACGCAATCAGAATACACATACAAACAAATTTCAAAAACGTGGCAAAAATATAAAAATTACAATAAATTTTATTCATATTACTTTTTTTTTATTTTTCAACCGATAGTTTAATTCCGCTCTCTGCGAAATCCATTTTTCGAGGTTAAGAAAAACTATCCGCAGCAAAGTGAAGAAAAAAAAGAACACTCGAAAGGATTAAATTAATGGCATCGAGATGACAAAATTTCTTTTGTTGCCAACAAACGCACAAAAAAAGCCCCGAAAATTCGGAGCTTTATGGTGCGGATAGGGAGACTCGAACTCCCACTCCAAAGGAACTAGATCCTAAGTCTAGCGCGGCTACCAATTACGCCATATCCGCGTTTTTTTGGAGGGCGCAAAAATACACTTTTTTTCAAATAATGCAGATTATAGCCGCACAGGAAATTTTGATTATTGAAGAATAATCTTGCGAGTGAAGAGTTGGTTGTTATCTGAAATTCGGAGAATGTAGCAACCGGATGGAAGATTTTTCAAAGACAATGTATTTACACCAGGACGGAAATTCTCGGCACGCACCATTCTGCCTGTCAAATCATAAAGAAAACATTGAACTTGTTCGGAAGTGGTTTGAGCAGTGACATAGCACACATCTGATGTCGGATTTGGGAAAATGCTGTAACGTGTTTCTAATTTGCCTGCATTATCCTCAACACCTACCAAATGCAAAGCTTCAACAACGGCCTGATAGGCATTGATCTTTCCATAACCGAAGCGATTGATGCCCGCGGCTGCAGTATAGCTATCGTTATAGGCAGTACTTGTAAGAACATCTTTAACCTGGGCTGGCGTGAGGTAAGGATTGGCTTGGAGTATTAGGGCAATGACACCAGAAACGAAGGGAGCTGACATGCCCGTGCCAGAATAGATGCCGAATCCGTATGTTCTATCGTTGAATGATACAGTCGTTTCGTAAGGATCAGAATAGACTGTAGTATAAGATGATATGGCGGAAATCACATCATCGGCAGGGGCGGAGATTTCAGGTTTGCGGACACCTTCATGGAAACCAGGCCCTGAAGAGGAAACATCAATGATGTCACCACCAATTGTCTGACCGGTCGATGTTGTGGTCTGTTTCTTATGGGATGCGACGGTGATAGCACAATCAACATTGGCGAGGGCGTGGAGACCGTATTCATTGTTTCCGGCAATCCAATCAGAATGCCCTGCCGGAGCAACGAATTCTGCGCCCCAGTTGCCGTACCCTTGCGTAACTTCTGCGATATTCCAAGCATGGAATTTGCCGGATTCAGCAGTCACTGACAATACAAAATTATAGTCAGATAATTCTTTAACACGCAGTCTGACAACGGGTGATTGGTTGTATATGTTGACGGACTGGATGTCGTAATTGTAAATAATCGTGTCAACACCATATACAAGGAATGTGTCCACATAACCGTCGTTATTAGCGGTAGGAATAAACGGGGTTTCGGCAATTTTCTGGTAATTGCTGTCCATAATGCTCAAAGAAAAGGAGAAAGGGCTGTTAGCTGAATTGAGCATGGATATGGAAGATCCCCACAAATCATTAGCGTTACTGGGGAAAAGGAACTGTGTATGGATTGTATCGTTCGATTCGGTAAATTCGTGTTGAATGTGGAAGTTTACGGCTCCATTATTTCCCGCACCGAATACGAATATGACACCAAGGTCAGTGAGACGTTGTATTTCATTGGCTAACATGCCAGTGCCGTCCATATTATCAATATAGAAAAGTCCCCAACTCCCGCTGATAACCAATCGTTTGCCTTCTTGCTGCGCTACATTGTACATCCAATTCCAAGCATCCATAATGCGTTGAATGGAATCAAGATACAAAGAAACGAACAACAAGTCTGCATTATAGGAAACTCCACGATATGCGGTGCCGGCACCGGCACCAGCAGCGATAGAGGCGCAGTATGTTCCGTGATAATGGTTGCCATAGCAGTTGGATGTGTCACAATGGGCTGTCAACAACTGCTCTTGAGAGGTGTATTCTGTCCCATAGCTGAAATCGCTGGGCGCAGGGCCGGAAGTCTTGAACTGGTCCCATGCGCGAAGCACGCGGTAGTGTGTCATGGACGTATCATAAAATACCGGATGCGTGTAGTCAAAACCCCAGTCGGCAACGCCTATAATGACGCCTTCACCTGAAAATGCCTGCGGAAGATTAATGCCTTGCCAAACACTATCTACCCGTCCGTCAATGACTGTTTTGTCCATTTTGATTTGTCCGATAGCT
>JAZUEE010000244.1:0-4522 GCA_045639985.1 Bacteroidales bacterium | reverse complement strand
GAACAAATTCCGGATGAAAAAAAATCAGACATTCAGTCTAACCGACAATATCGCAAAAAGTTAGCCTATTCGTGCGGTAGCCGTGTCAATCCACTGATAAGGACAAATTGCTCTTTTCAGATGAATCTACAAAACTATTATATTGATATCTTTTTATAAGGTGGAAACGCGTCTGAGGACTTGTGTCATACAGTGGGCGGCACCATAACCTCCGATGAGGTTGTCCAAGGGGACCCATTCCACGTTGACACCGAATTTCCTGTATTCTTCCTCTAATTCTTTGGATTGTCCGGCCACAGACATAATGTGTCGGGCGTTGATGGTGAGGTAGTTGTTGGCATAATGGTCGGCATCTGATTTTTGAACGCGGATGATGTGAACACCTCGGTTGGCCAAAAATTCCTTGAAAGATTGTCCGTGAAGTTCGGGAACTTCGAGATATTGTTTGGTCCCTGGCTCGCGGGTATAGACATCCACCGTGAGGAAGTTCTCGTCGGATTCATCGGCGGCATCGTAGCGGTTGTAACACATTGTCACCAGGTCTTTGTCAATGACGTTGAAGTAGGTGTCGAGGTGCATTTGGTATTGGTTTTTCCAATGGTCGCGAACGACCACCAACGTGTCGTGTCCGATGACGTCGGCTTCCATCATTTCATCAAGAGCGGCTTGTGTAGTGCGGAGACCTTGTCCGATGAGACCCATATCGCCAAACGGGATATAGTCGCCACCCTCAAGGAAGCTGTCTTCACCTTTGATTCTATAAACCGGTTTTATGCCTAAAGTTTTGTAGCAAAGTTCCACGATATCTACTTCATCTTCGCGTTGTGAGGAGTTCATTTTACAGAGAATCTGTCCTTTCGGGGTGGAGATGGTCTGGTCACGCATAAAGTAGAGGTTCATCAGCGGATTGTGCTCCGTAATGGCTTCCAAGCCAGTATTGATTTCGGTTTCCTGGAGGCGTACGATGGGGCGGAACAGGAGCGTGCGAATGAGATCTGCGCGCGTCATTCGGTTGATCACATCTTTACGGGAATCATCAACCTCTTTCAAATCAGATGATGTATTGGTGGCATCATAAATCAGCACATTATCCACCATTTGGCGCAAGGCATCAATGTCGGTATTCATCAAAATTTCCTTTACCGTGATAACGTTGATGCCGTTTTTGCGCAGCATTTCCTGATAGCCGCGATGTTCGGCAGCGGCTGCATCCACGTCAAAATAGTGTTCGTATAGTGCGGCAGACGGATGTATCACTCCATCATAGAGTTCCATGCCCGGTTCGTGCATCAAAATTGTACGTGCGGGATCGTATTCAGCTCTCGGTGAAGTTCCATCAGAAAGTAATTGGTTGATTTCCATAAAATTATAAGTTTTCAAAAAAACGTGCAAAGATACATATTTTTGGAAAACTATTGTAGTTTTTTGTGTATGCTTGTACTTTTTACGTAAATGTAGATTTATAATGATTGTTATTTAATCAACTGAATTCGCATACGGCCCATACCAAGATTACCCATATACTCAAAATGCAGTAACCCAATCTTCCGAACTGCACACCTGACAATCCAATGGAAACCGTTTCTCACTTCAACTTTACGGTTTACTGTTCACTAATTTTTGTACATTTGCCGCTCATTAAAAAAATCATTTATGAAAAAATTTATCTCTCTTTTATTGTTAGCAATTTTAGGATTATGCGTTTCCTGTCACAAACCTGAACCTGATCCCGAGCCCACAGATGAAGGCACACTCACGGGTGTTTTTTCTGTCGGTCCAACCAAGTACGTAAAGTTTTCCAAAGGTAATTTGCAATATCAGGCAACCACTTCCACCTGGCGTTTTGCTGAGAACCAGTACGATATGATTGGAGCGAACAATGCCAATGCTTCTGCCAACTATGGTGGCTGGATTGACCTTTTCGGCTGGGCTACCAGTGGCTGGGACTGTGATAACACTTATTTCATGCCTTATGAGCAAGGATATGTGGACAATTACAGCATCGGTATGGGCTACGGACCGCTGCCTGTTGGCACCACCAGTTTGACGGGCAAATTCGCCAATTGCGACTGGGGCGTATATAACGCCATCTCCAACGGCGGCAACCAAGCCGGCATCTGGAGAACAATGAGTCAAGATGAATGGGAATACCTCGTCAATGGCCGTGCCAATGCTGCTGCCAAACATGGCATCGCCTGTATCGAAGGGAACAACGGCTTGGTAGTTTTACCTGACAATTGGGTCTTGCCAGAAGGTTGTACTTTCAATCCCGGTGTAAGCAGCGGTGACGGCATGCAGTATTTTGCGACCCAAAACTACTACTCTGCTGAGCAATGGCAAAAGATGGAAGAGAATGGCGCCTTGTTCCTCCCGGCTGCCGGCGGCCGCAATAACTTGGAAGGAGAAATCACATACGTTGGCGAGGTTGGACGTTATTGGACCGTTACACCTTGCAACGTCCAATATTTCACCGAATGTGCTTACGCTTTCTATTTTGAAAGCTCTATGACCAGCACTACCGAAGTTGATAGCCCGCGCGATTATGGTCGTTCAGTTCGTCTCGTGAAAGACGTTACTGTTGACGCACGTTAGTTTTTGTAAATGTAGCCATAGAGTTATATTAACAACTTTTTAGTGAAGATTGTTGGTATAACTCTTTTTTTTTATCTGATTATCGTATAAATAACGAAGAACATAAAATTTATCACATATTAAAAAACATTAATTATGAAAAAAAGCTTTTTATTGATTGTCGCTACCTTCGTGGCTGCCGTATTGTTATCTTCTTGCGAACCTACTGTTACAAGCGATTACTCCATTTCGTGGGGCATTCAAAATTTTTCACCAGGCAGTGAAAACTATGCTCAGGAAATGGAACTCGTTTATGATGCCTTTGACCAAACCTTTGACAAAGCTTCATTCGGCACACGTGTAGGTCATAAGATTGATGCAAAATCCTTATCCCAAAAACAAATTGACAAAATGAAAGAAGAAGCTAAGAAATTGGCCGATGAAGCCAACGAAAAATTAGCTGGCCAGAATTTCGAGAGCACCTTTGACGTAAAATTATGGGGTCTCGGTGCTGAGACAGAAGAACTGGCAACTTACCATTACGGAGAGTAATCTGTTTTGTTTGATGGCAATGGATGCCCAAATGCCGCTTCAGCTCTACGACAAGCACCCGTTCTCCTCGCGATTATGAAATTCAGTATGGAAAACAGAAGCTTAGCGCCATCGCCATTGTTTGTCATCAGCTTGAAAAATGTGGATGGAAGCCAGGGTACAACCTGAAATAAAGTGCGTGATGGCGAAATAAAAAAAATACTATGAATTATACAATCTCTGACCTTCAAACCATCGTTGCCCAACAGCGGAACTTCTTCCGTACGGGCGCAACCCTTGACGTGAAATGGCGTATCCGCCAGTTGAAGAAATTGCGCGACGCGGTCGTCGCGCATGAACAAGAATTTGAAGATGCCCTGCACGAGGATCTCGGGCGTAGCGCCGTGGAGGCCTACCTCTGCGACATCGGCCCGACCATCGTGGAAATCAACGAGATGATCTGCGGACTCAAGCGCTGGGCGCGGCCTGAGCGGCACTTCAGCGGCTTTATGTGCTTCCCCAGCCTGGTTACCAAAGTCTATAAGATGCCCTACGGCGTTACGCTTGTCATCAGCCCGTTCAACTTTCCGATACTGCTCACGCTGGGCGTGGTGGCGGCCAGCATCTGCGGAGGCAACACCGTGGTGGTGAAGGCCAGCTCCAAGTCGGCAGCCTGCACCGCCGCACTCAAGAAGTTCGTTGCCGAAGTCTTCCCGCCGGAGTTTGTCACGCTCGTGGACGGCGGTCACGACGTGGCCGATAGGTGCTTGGCGCAGCGCTTCGACAAGATTTTCTACACCGGCTCGCCGGCGGTAGGCAAACACGTGTTGGCGGAGGCCGCCCAAAACCTCACGCCCGTGGCATTGGAACTGGGCGGAGAAACTGGCAACTGGTGCGTGGTGCGCAAGGATGCCGATATTCAGGACGCGGCGCGCAAAATCGCCTTTTTCAAACTCTGCAATGCCGGACAAATCTGCATCAACATCAACCAGATTGCCGTGGCAGAGGAGATTGCCGAACCTTTCATCATTGCGCTGAAGGCGGAGTTTGCCCGCCAGATTGGCGAGCATCCGCTGGAAAATCCAGACTATCCCAAACTCATCACGGAAAGCGCCTACGACAAGTGTGCGCGTGAAGCCGACGTATATCGCGAGCGCATTGTTTATGGCGGGGTAGGCGATAGAAATACCCGGCGTTACGCCCCAACCATCATCTATCCTGTACAACAAGACGAACCGATTGTGATGCACGAGCTGTTCTCTCCGCTGTTGCCGATGGTGCCGTTCAAGGACAGCGAGATTGACGCGCTGATGGCCATGTTTGCGGAACGCGAGCACCCATTGGCACTCTATCTTTTCACGAAAGACATGCGCTGGGCCAACCGCGAAATGCGTTCACAGCAGTATGGTGGCGGCTGCAT
>JAZUEE010000243.1:0-3990 GCA_045639985.1 Bacteroidales bacterium | reverse complement strand
GCGATTGCTTTGGCCTTGATATTCTCTAAAAAGGAAAAAGTCCAAGCCACCGGCGGCTTTGTAATCGGTCTGGCTTTGTTGCTGATTGGTATGAACCTGCTGCAATCGGCTATGCCGAGTTTGGAAGACTATCCTAATATTTTGGAAGCTATCGCCGGCCTTTCCCGTTTCGGCTTTTGGCCGGTACTTTTTTTGTTTATCATCATTGGTGCGTTGCTCACCTGTCTGGTGCAGTCCTCTTCTGCAATGATGGCCATCACGCTGGTGATGTGCTACAAGGGTTGGATCGGCTTTGATATGGCCGTGGCATTGGTGATGGGACAGAATATCGGTACGACGATTACTGCGAACTTGGCAGCAATGGTTGCCAATACGGCCGGCAAGAAGGCTGCCCGCGCACACTTGGTGTTCAATGTCGTAGGTGTGATTCTGACGCTGATTGTTTATAGACCTGTAATAAATCTTATTGCAATAGTTACCCAAGCGCTATTTCATGTGAATCCATATGCTACGGTTAGCGCCGCTGATTTTTCACCGGAAGCCATTCCTTTGGCATTGTCAGTCTTCCATACTTTCTTTAATGTGGTAAATACAATTATCTTGGCTTGGTTTATTCCGCAAATCATCAGAATTGTCAACTGGATGGTGCCAACCAAAGAATCCGATCAGGAAGAGGAATTTCGCCTGCGCTATATTCCTGGCAATTGGATGAAGACGGACGAGCTGAACATTCAGTCTGCAAAACAGGAAATTGAGCAGTTCTCCGAAAGAGTACTCCGTATGTACGGATTTTTACCGCTATTGCGTACGGCGAAAAATGAAGAGGAGTTCAATGAGACTGTCAAACGAATTGAAAAGTATGAGGAAATCACGGACCGTATGGAGTCTGAAATTGCGCAGTATCTTACGCATGTTTCAGCGGGAGGTATGTCCACGGAAGGTTCTCAACGCATTAGCGCGATGTTGCGCATCGTGGATAATTTGGAGAGCATAGGCGATGCGATTTATCAGATAGCCGTCACTCGCAAGAACAAACGCGAAGATGCCGTGCATTTTTCGCAGGATTTGAATGATAATCTCGAACAAATGACGCAATTGGTGCAGCAGGCATTGGATGTGATGGATGCCAATCTCCGTGGTGAATATGAGCATGCGAAGTTGGACAAGGCCTACGAAGCGGAAGATGCCATCAACCAGTATCGTGACCAGCTGCGCGCGCAGCACTTGGAGGCGTTGAAGAACAACACCTACGATTATGCGATTGGTACGGCCTATAGCGGATTATATGCTCAGTATGAGAAATTGGGCGATTACGTCATCAATGTCAGTGAAGCTGCCAAAGGCGAAAAACGAAGAGATTAATTCGCCCTCTCTCTTTTCAATAGCAAATCCAATACTACATAATTAGGTGATGTGATTTTGAATCACATCATCTTTTACCCCAATTATCCCGATCCAAGCTCCTGAAGTTGATGGCCTCGCTCAGGTGTCCCGTTTCGATTTCAGGGCTGCCGTCGAGGTCTGCGATGGTGCGGGCGACTTTGAGAATGCGGTCGTAGGCACGGGCGGAAAGGCCCAGTCGGTCCATGGCGTTTTTGAGCAACTGCTGGCCGGCCTCGTCAATGGTGCAGTGCTGTCGCACCATACGGCTGGTCATTTGCGCATTGCAGAAGATGTCGATGTGGTTTTGAAAGCGTTCTTTTTGGATTTCGCGTGCCAAGACCACGCGCCTGCGGATGTCCGCACTCTTTTCCACGGGCTTGTTGCTGGCCAACTCCTCATGAGATACAGGCACGACTTCCACATGCAGGTCAATTCTGTCCATAAGCGGGCCGCTCACCTTACCCAAATAATTTTGGACCTCGCCCGGTTTGCAGGTGCAGGCAATGGTCGGATGGTTGTAGTTGCCGCACGGACAAGGGTTCATGGCCGCCACGAACATGAAAGAGGCGGGAAATTCCACCGTATATTGCGACCGTGAAATGGTGACGCATCGTTCCTCCAAGGGCTGGCGCATCACCTCGAGCACTTGTCGCTTAAATTCTGGAAGTTCGTCGAGGAAGAGTACACCGTTATGGGCCAGGGAGATTTCTCCCGGCTGTGGGTGCGAGCCGCCACCAACCAAGGCCACATCGCTGATGGTATGATGTGGCGAACGAAACGGGCGTACGGCAATCAAGGAGGCGTAGCGGCTCATCTTACCCGCCACAGAGTGTATCTTGGTGGTCTCAAGCGCCTCGTTCAGTGTGAGCGGAGGTAGGATAGAGGGCAGTCGCTTGGCGAGCATGGTCTTACCCGAGCCCGGCGGTCCTATAAGAATTACATTGTGACCACCAGCAGCCGCGATTTCCAACGCCCGTTTGATGTTCTCCTGCCCCTTGACGTCGCTGAAATCGTGCTCGTAGTTATTCAGACTACGGCGGAACTCATGCTCGATGTCAATGGTGGTTGGTTCGATGGGCACGTCCGCGTTGAAGAAGTCGATAACCTGTTTGATATTCTCAACACCAAGCACGTCAAGGTCTTGTACGATAGCGGCCTCGCGGGCATTCTGTGCGGGTAGGATGAGGGCCTTTTTGCCATGCTTCCTGGCCTCCAAAGCGATGGGCAGTGCGCCGCGGATAGGTTGCAGTGAGCCGTCAAGGGAAAGCTCTCCCATAATATAATAGTCACCGAGGCGCTCAGCACCTTTGATCTGCTCGGAGGCGGCAAGGATGGCAATGGCCAATGTGAGATCGTATGCGCTGCCCTCCTTGCGAATGTCGGCGGGTGCCATATTGACCACAATTTTGCGACCGGGTATTCTGAAATTATAATTCTTTAAAGCGGTTTCTATCCGCTGCTGGCTCTCTTTAACCGCACTGTCGGGCAGTCCGACCAAATGAAAACCGATTCCGGTATCAACGCTCACTTCCACGGCTATGTGGACGGCAGCAACCCCCATTAGGGCACAACTATAAGTTCGTACTAACATTTTCTTTCTATTTTTAAATCGACGGCAAAAATAGAAAGAGTTATGAAAGTATTAACTTAAATTTACTAACAGTGCTTTTTTAACAATTAATAGTTAAAAAAGCAAGTATAAAAAGAAAGAGGATTATTTCTTTTTTAAGGGGACAACCTTCATGGTAAGACTATTCATGCCATAGTTGTCATACTTTGGAGTTTTACGATAAAACGAAACCTTATACTTGCCTAATTGGTTCAAATTCTTACTTGGGAAAGCAATGAGCTTTAAATTATATACACAATTTTGTGTTGTTGGTGTAATATCTTTATTGACAAGCATATTAAAGTTCAGCACGCTGGAGACAAACGTTTCCATTCCGTCAGGAGATATCAACGTAACGTTGACGGGGACTTCTGTAAGTTCATTCAAGGTTGTATCATAATTAAGATAAAACTCTATACGATAGGGCCTTGCCGTATCAATAATATCGAAATCGAAATCTAAAACCTGTTCTTCAAATGTCCAATTGCTATTGGGAAAATCATGGGTGACGACAATATCTTCCTTTTGGATGTTCTTAGAATGGCAGCTTATGAATAAATAGCTAATTGATAATAAAATACATGCGATAAATGCAAATTGTTGATAAGTTCTGTTTTTCATATTCAGATATTCGTTCAAATAAAATTATTTTTGCGGCTGCATTGCCGTTAAAAGGGGTGCAAAAATACACTTATTACGATATCTTTATATAAGTGTTTTCACATGTATTATAATAATTCGAAATAATCAATGCCTACAAAAAAGAAATTCTACGTAGTATGGGCTGGTTTACAACCGGGAATATATGACAATTGGAACGAGTGCAAGCAGCAGGTGTTTCAATTTGAAGGTGCAAAATACAAGTCTTTTGAAACCGAAAAAGAAGCCATAGAAGCTTTTCGTCAAGGATATGCGGCCTACTATCGAAATCATCCTTCTCCCGCAAGCGGCATTCCTTTGCAAATACTCAATGAAGATGCCCCCAAACCCATATTGGA
>JAZUEE010000242.1:0-2386 GCA_045639985.1 Bacteroidales bacterium | reverse complement strand
CCTCGCTGTCGTGCAAATCCTTGCTGACCGCATCCAACAACGGATGGCCCACGTAATTGACACGCATACCGTGTTCGGCATAGTATTTCTCCTCAAAAGGCAGTATCACCATCATTTCATCCACAAACTGTTTGATTTTGGTGATTCTTTTCTTCTTCCATGCCCAAATCTGCGGAGAAATATAATAACAAACCTTGATACCGTGTTCTTTGGCAAATTCCGCCACGCGAAGATTAAATCCGGGATAATCGACCAACACGAGGACATCGGGTTCATAGAGCAAAATATCGGTTTCACAGATGCGGATATTGCGCAAAATAGTGTTAAGATGGATGAAAACTTCCCAATACCCCATAAAGGCGAGGTCGCGGTAATGCTTGACCAAATCGCCTCCGGCGGCTTCCATCAGGTCGCCACCCCAGCAACGGAACTCCGCCTGCGGGTCGCGTTCTCGAATCGCCTTCATTAAATTGGAACCGTGTAAATCACCGGAGGCCTCTCCAGCCACAATGTAATACTTCATTATTGTTATGAGTTTTGAGAAATAGTTCTTATTAACCTAAAACCAGAGATTTGAAACCTGAAACTTGAAACCTGAAACTTTTAGGCAAGTAGGCGTTTAACGATCTCAGACACCATTTTATTGTCTGCCTTGCCGGCAAAAGTTTTGGTGGCCATGCCCATCACTTTTCCCATATCCTTCATTCCAGCGAAACCATTGTCAGCGATAATCTGCTTCAACGTGGATTCGACTTCTTCTTCAGACATCATTTGAGGAAGATAGCCCTGGATGACGTCCAATTGGCTTTTTTCTTCCTGATAGAGGTCATCACGGTTTTGTACCTTATACATTTCAGCAGAATCTTGACGTTGTTTGACCAACTGTTTCAACAATTTGATTTCTGCTTCCTCATTCAAATCTTCGGAACCGCCTTTTTGCGTTTTAGCCAACAGAATGGCGGATTTTACGGCGCGAAGGGCGTTGAGTTTTTCTTTTTCACGAGCCAGCATAGCGGCCTTAATGTCTTCATTAATACGTTGTTCTAATGTCATAATGGTATAGTTTAAAAATGCGTGCAAAGATAGTATATTTAGTAAAATCTTCTATTTCACTTTGCACCTCATATTGACAATATAATCGGCAATACCTTCAATCGCTTCAGGTTCCAAATATAAAGAGATTTGCGGATTTTCAGGAAGTATTCTTTCAAATACAACGTACGTTTCAAATTCTTTGTTGTCAACTGCATATTGAAGAGTTTTCAAGGCAATGTCTTTTTTGGCAATTTTTTTATCCACGGTCATCAGGACAGCTGCGATGGCTTCCTTTTCCTGAACCAAACCGACAGGATCCGAGCCCATAGATTCAGCATAACCGGGTTCGTACGCCCACACGGCTTTCACCATGGCATAAGGCAGCCAGTAATCCTTATAGGATACCTTCACAATGTCCTTCTCTTTTTTAGAATCATACGCTTCATCCACGTAATAAAGCGGTGTCAGATACCAATCATTATACTGCTTTTTATTGAACTTGTAGATTTCCTGCAACTTTGTCGTAAGACGAGGATTATTTCGATTAAGTACCTTGGCTATTGAAATTTCCTTCAAGGCCTTACTGTATTCTCCTTTATTAAGGAAAGCGTTACTCAGAGCCCAATGTGCCAGATAGTCAATATAGTTGTTATCAATGGCTTTTTGATACCATAGCTGGGCTTTGTCAAAATCTTTTTCATGGAAATAGGTATCTCCAATATAGACCATTGCCTTGAAATAACTCGGACATATTTCCAAAACTTTTTGGTAGTTCTTACGAGCATCCGCAAAATTTTTCTGTTGGAAAAATTCTTCCGCATCATCAAAATAGCCAGATGCTTCTTTGGTAAGTTCGTAATTCTTAATCACATAATGTTGACCATCTTCTTTTACACGATAGATATCGTTGGATACCAATTTATCCGTATAATCCGGAGTTTCAAGGGCAGCGTCATTGGATATTGAATAACTCAAATCGGAATCACCCATAATTTCTAAAATTTCCTGAATACTATGCAATTTTTGGGCATTGACCAAAAACACGGAAACGCACAAGGCGACAAAGAGTATAAGTTTTTTCATAACAAAAAATTTTGGTTGTTAATATTGCCGGCAAATGTACAAAAAAAGGGCTTCGCACACAACCGCACAAAACCCCAATTGTTCATTGTAAATTGTCAATTATCAATTTGACATAATCTCTTCCGCAGGCAGACCGGTAGTCTTAACAATAATTCCAATATCAACGCCTTGTTCCAACAACAACTTCGCCATCGCAAGTTTGGCTTTTGCTTCGCCCTCAGCAAGTCCTTCGGCTCTACCTTCCACTCTACCCTCATTGCGGGCGTAC
>JAZUEE010000241.1:0-5841 GCA_045639985.1 Bacteroidales bacterium | reverse complement strand
GATACTGGGGATCGTCGCCAACGGTTTCTCAAATATTATCAACTGTGGGTGGCTGAACTCTTACCGCTACGCAAGGAACGCGGTACCTTGCACAACCTTAAGGAATTATGGCATTATTATGCTTCTTTGTTCCATATCTCAGAAGACGAATTACGTCAGTTGTTGAGAATGGACGATTTCAATGCGTTTTTCGATAAATCATTGGAGATGATAAGACGCGCCCGATAGTCAATCCTAAATTTATTTGCTGCTTTCTTTATAACTCAAAATGGCGCCTGTATTGATAAGCACGGCCATGATGGACAATACGATGGTCTCCGTCTGTACGCTGGAGAAGGCACTTCCCTTGAGGATGATTTTCTTGATGACTTCGATGTAGAAAGACATCGGATTAAGATAGTTGATTTTATGGGCCCATTCGGGCATGCCTTCTGTTGGCGTGAATACGCCGCTTAAAAGCACGAAAACGATAAACAGGAACAGTACGATGAACATGGACTGCAACTGGTTCTCAGATACACTGGAGATGAAGAAGCCCAGTCCTAACATAACCAAAAGATAGATGGCTGTAATGCCCAATAGAACCGGGATGCTTCCCTGTACGGATATGCCGAATATGAATTTCATGATGAGCAGACCTGCAATGAATTCCACCATGCCGAGTAGCCAGAATGGAATCATTTTTCCTAAGAGGAACTGCCAGCGTTTGATAGGTGTGACATTCACTTGTTCGATAGTGCCGATTTCTTTTTCACGTACCAGATTCAAAGCCGTGACGTAACAACCGATCAAAGTCACAAGAATAACAAGGATGCCCGGGACGATCAAGTTTTTGTAGTTCATCTGCTCATTGTACCAGTAGATGTTGGATATGCCGAGTGTCGCGGGTTGCTCCTGAATAGTCGGTGTTGTGTTAAGTATAGGCGTGCGGCTTCTGCTTTGTGACTGTTGACGTTTGGCCGCTTCCTGCGTGGCTTGCATTTGTGCGGCGACGGCCTGCATGTTGGCAGACCCGTTTGCTGCGGCGAAATCCTGCATGTAGCCGCCGATGATTTCCTGCGCATAACCTGTGCCGATGCCTGCCTTCACGCTGTTGATGGCATTCGCCGTGATGGCGATACGCGTTCCGTCATTATTGTATAGATTCTGTTCGAAATTCTGCGGGATTTCAATGAGAATGTCGATTTTGTCATGTCTCATCATCTCCTCAGCAGTGGCTTTGTTGGCTAATACGCCGTGCGATACAAATATGTCCGATGAGTTGAATTTGTGAATGATGTCTTTGGAAATCTGAGAGTGGTCGTTGTCTATAAAGGCAATGTCCAATACTTTGATTTCGTAATCTGCGCAAAATGGGAATATCATGAACTCCACCAATGGTGCCACCATGAGAATGCTGAGCAACAGGGGATTGCGGAATACCTGCAGAAACTCTTTCTTTACTAACATTAATATGATTCTCATGGCTAATTTCTTTTATCCAAACGGGTGAGACTGAAGATGATAAACACAACGGCCATGATAAAAAGGATGAGCAGATAGAGCCAGATGTCGAAAAATCCGGAACCCTTGATCATGACGTCTTTGATGGCGAGAATAAACCATTTTGCGGGGAATATGTTGGCCAAGATCTGGAAAATCATCGGCATGCTGTTTAAGGGAAACAGAAATCCCGAAAGCAGAACCGTGGGGAGAAACAGTCCCATCATGGTAATCATCATGGCATCAACCTGCGTTTGGCTGATGGAGGAAATGAGTAGTCCGAAAGATGCTGAAGTTAGCATGAAGATGACACAGAGGAATAGCAACATCAGCAGACTGCCGTTGATGGGCATTTTGAATACAGACACGCTGATGGCCAAAATGGCAATGGTTCCGATAAAGGAAATGAGCATGTACGGAATAACCTTGCCGATGATGATGTATATCTTCTTAACGGGTGTGATAAGCAGCATCCGCATGGTGCCGGTTTCCTTTTCGCGTGCCAAGGTGATGGAACTCATCAAAGCTGTGACAAGCACCATGATGAGGGTGATGATGCCTGGCACGAACATATATACGCTGTTTGACTCCGGATTGTACAGCATCTTCATGGTGATGTCGAAACCGGAATGGGAGTTGTGGTTGTAATCTTCGGTATAATTCTGAACAACGGCACGCACGTAGTTGTTCAAAATGGAAGCCACATTCAAGTCGGACACATCGTTGATGACCTGTAACGTGGCATGATGCTCTTTGGATAGCGATTCTTCAAAACGGGGTGGAATCAGTATCGCCAATTTGATGTTCTTGTTTTTAAAGTCATTGTCAATTTCCACTTCGTTCTCAGGATAGGAGACAATTTGAAAATAACCGGAAGCGGTGATTTTGTCAACGAGTAATTTCGATTGCGTGTCTTTGGATTGGTCAAGAATGGAAATTTTGGCATTGCGAATGTCTGTGCTGATTGTGAAACCGAAAAGCAGCACTAATGCGATAGGCATTGCCAACACCAGAGCCAACGTGATTTTATCTCGGATGATGTGGATGAACTCCTTCTTCAATATCATGCGTAACTCTTTCATCTCCAGGCTCTATCTTTTTACAAATTTGACAAAAACGTCGTTGATGGTATTTACGCCCATCTCTTTCTTTAAATCTTCAGGCGTGCCGATAAGTTTGATTTGCCCCTCGGACATAATCGATATTCTGTTGCAGTATTCCGCTTCATCCATGTAATGCGTGGTTACTAAAATGGTTACCCCTTTAGAAGCGGCCTGATAAATCAGTTTCCAAAATTCACGTCTGACAATGGGATCTACGCCGGAGGTCGGCTCGTCCAAAAATACGATTCGCGGACGATGTAAGATGGCTGTGGCAAAGGCTAATTTCTGCTTCCAACCAAGTGGAATGGAATCAACTAACGTGTTGGCCTGCTGGTCCATGTCCAATTCCCGTAAAGAGGCCATAATCCGCTCCTTTAACTCTTTGCGTGGAATGTCATAAATGGTTCCAAAGAGTTGCATATTTTCAAATACGGTCAGGTCTCCGTACAGGGAAAAACGCTGGCTCATATAGCCGATGCTCTTTTTGATGAGTTTCGACTGTGTCCGTATGTCGTAGCCGGCAATGGTGGCCGTCCCTGAAGTCGGTAGTAACAGCCCGCTCATCATCTTGATAGCAGTGGTTTTGCCCGCACCATTAGCGCCGAGGAAGCCAAAAATTTCCCCTTCCTTCACTTGGAAGCAGATGTGATCTACGGCAGTGAAAGTTCCGAATTGCTTGGTTAACTGATTGGCTTCTATACTGTACACGGAGTTAATATGCTAATGTGTTAATGTGTTAATGAGATGACGTGTTCTTGAAACTTGAAACTTGAAACCTGAAACTTGAAACTATCTTCCTCAACTTCTTTGCACAATTTCTATGAAGCAGTCTTCCACAGACGGGTCGATGGGTTGGATTTCGCTGTGTGGGAGGTTTTGGCTCAGTAGGAATTGCTCAAATTGGGGTAGGGCAGTGGATATATCGTCGTAGAAGGCGACGTGGCAGTGTTCCCCGTAGGGATAGTAGTTGCAGTCGAGGGGACAGCTCTCCATGGCCCGAAGGAGCGTGAAGATGTCCTTGCTTTTGAACGTATAGAGTTTTCCTTTGAAATTTTCAATGAAGGCCTCAGGTGTGTTGATGCCGATGATTTTGCCGGACTGAATCATGGCGATGCGGTCGCAGCGCGTGGCTTCGTCCATGTACGGAGTGGATACAACCACGGTGATGCCGTGCTTGCGGATGGATTTGAGAATGTCCCAGAATTCTTTCCTCGAAACGGGATCCACACCGGTGGTCGGCTCATCAAGAAAGAGGATTTTGGGACAATGAATCAATGCGCAGCAAAGGGCGAGTTTCTGCTTCATACCGCCCGACAGCTTTCCGGCTTTGCGGTCCTTAAAGGGTGAAATCTGTTTCCAGATGGGCTCAATGATATTCATATTCTCCTCGATACTGCTTTTGTACATAACCGCAAAGAAATCGAGGTTTTCTTGAACGCTGAGGTCGGGGTATAACGAAAAAGTACCCGGCAGGTAGCCGATGATTTGCCGCACGGCTTTGTAATCCTTGATGATGTCCATGCCGAGCATGCTGATGTCTCCGGAGTCGGGTAGTAACAGTGTGGTGAGAATGTTAAACAGCGTGGATTTGCCTGCGCCGTCCGGGCCGACCAAGCCAAAGACTTCGCCCTCCTCAACGGAGAACGCGATGTCGCTCAAGGCGGTCACTTTGCCGTGGTAGGTCTTGTTAACACCCTGTATGCTGATGGCACTCATTGGCTTGACAGAACGATTGTGGATTATTGGAAGATGACATCACCGGGCATGCCGATTTTGGCGGAACCGTCGTTGCGGAAACTGATTTTCACCGCATATACGAGATTAACCCGCTCTTCTTTGGTCTGAATCATTTTCGGTGTGAATTCGGCTTTGGGAGATATCCAGGATACGGTTCCTTCCAACTTGATCGGCTTGCCGTCTTTGTTGTCCAAACGCACGATGGCTTTCTGATTGAGTTTGACGGAAGCCAACGCATCTTCTGTAATATAAACCTTGATGAACATGTTTGTCAGGTCGGCCATCTTAAACAGCGGCTTTCCCTGATAGGCAAGTTCGTTTTCTTCAATGTATTTGTTGATGATAGTGCCGGTAATCGGCGCTTTGATGTGGCAACTTTCCAATACATGTTCCAGTTGCTGAAGCTGGAATCGCATGGCTTCAACCTCTTCCAAAAGGGATTGGTCTTGTGTGGAAAGTGTTGACTTGGTAGCGGCTATCTGGCTCTTGGTAATGTTGATTTCTGCTTGAATGTCGTCCATTTGTTTGGTGGATGCGGCATTGGCTTCGATGAGGTTTCGCACACGTTGCTTCTCCTTGTTCAACGTGGCCAACTTGTCTTCCAAAACCTGCATTTGCGAACCGGCATCGGGACGACGTGCCAATATGGCATTGATGGAGGATTCCAACTGCTTGATTTGCAAATATGTTTGAAAGGTGTCTATGCAGCCAAGGTCTTCACCTGCTTCATAAATCTGGCCTTCTTCAATGTCAAAACTCAACATTTTGCCATTACTTTCCGATGATACAATGATTTCAGTTGCCTCGCATACGCCGTAAGCATCTGCATCACCTTTGTTCTTTTTACAACCGTTGTTTAGAAATAGAATACCGGCAAGTAAAAAGCAAATGGCGAATTTGGAGATAAAACTTGTATATGTACAATTATTCATAGTCGTTTTTTATTGGTATGTAAAATATAAATCACTGAGAAATAAAAAGTTGAATGTAGTATTAAACAATCCTCCCACTTCAAATGAAAAGAGCGCAAAGGTAATTTTTTTTTGAAATAAAAAAATCGTGATAAATCATTGTTTCGGGGAGGTGTTATTGCTTCGCTAATAGCGCTACTTTTTTTTGTATTTTCGCCTTCTCGAAATTGAATCTAATAATAGGATTAAATGACTATAGAAGAAAGAATTACACGCTTGGAAGATATTGAATCCATACGCTGTCTTCAGGCAAAATACCAACGATGTTTGGATACTCGTGATTTTGATGGCATTGCCGAATGTTTTGCGGAGGATGTCGTGTCGTCGTACGGTAACGGAACGATGTCCTACGAGGGCAAAGATGCGGTGCTGGAATTTTTGTGTGGTGTGATGACCTTGGATATACCTTCTACTCATCTTATTCATGGTGGTGAAATCGACGTGCAGTCTGCTGAAAGTGCTGTTGCAAAATGGTATTTGGAGGATTATCTCCTGCATCAAAAATATAAAGTCAAACTGCATGGCGCGGCCATTTACGATGTCGCGTA